>NZ_AZUI01000001.1:4581682-4882018 GCF_000526995.1 Lacrimispora indolis DSM 755
GATTCTCCGGTATAACTGTGATGTTGAAATCGAGAAAGATGGCGATAACGTGACACTTGTTAATCGGGTCCGGTCCAGAAGATGGATTTCAATTTTTCTTAAAAAATAAAAAAGGGGTTGTAGGAAGTCATGATTAATATAGCAGCAATAATAGCGTCACAGACAGCAATGCGTGCCGCAACGCAATTTACTTTGAATCAGGCAAAAAGGAGACGTGAAGAGGAAGCAAAAAGAAAAGATAAGCCTAAAAAGTAAATCTACGGGTTCCGGCGTGCATGGGAAGCCAGATTAAATGCGGTCAATCAGGTGGCGGCACCTGGGCGTAAAGTAGCCCGTAACTGGAATATGAGGTAAATATAATGAGTGTAAGTAATGATTCGTATTATAAGCCAGAGGAAGCGTTACAGGAATTAATGCTTCAAGAGCGTATTCTTTGTACTGCTATTGATATTCAGGCGCTACTTGGCCTTTTGGTGGATAAAGGGATTATTTCGAAGGAAGAGATTGATATGTTTAGAGACAGGGTTCGAAATCTTCCGAAGTACAAAAACTCTATTGAGGAAATAGAGCGGTTGAAAAAGGGATTTTCAGTTGCTAAAGATAATCCAGAAGCATATTTGAAAGCAATTTTAAATGCAAAGATGAGTGGCAAAATAAAATGAATTATTGAATTGGGGAGGTTATGAAATGTCAAAAGTAGAAATCAAAAACGATAAAGTAAATAATTCAGTGTTATTGAATGGAACAGATATAAGCAATCTCTTATCTGGGGTTGATTTGAGGATAGAAGCTGGGTGCTACCCAAATTTAACTCTTTATGCTCCGTTGGTGCCATCAGCAGCTATATTGCTGAACAATGCAGAGGTTAAGATTGATAATAAATTACTCCAGATTGCAGCAGAAATCATGCGAACTGAATTTATGCAGAAAGGTGACTGGTACAATGCTCTGGTAGATTCCATTGCACAGTATTTGAGAGCCATTCCAGCCAATGAAGGTTTATACAGCGTAGCGGAGGGACTTGCAGACCGTATTGTTGGTGCAGAATCGGACCGGGACAGCATTGACAATCTGGACCTTACTGTCAGGACATATAACTGTCTGAAACGTGCAGGTGTGGAAACAGTGAGCCAGCTTCGTCAGATGTCAGCAGTTGATTTTGCGAATGTAAAAAACTTCAGTCAGCGGTGCTTTGAAGAAGTTTTGGAAAAGCAAAAAATTATAAGTGCTGAGAAAGGGGACTCCATGGACAAGAAAGAATTGGCAAAGCTCATTGATGGGTATGAATACAGATCCGAACCTGAACCGTTTAGTAGTGTTAGGCAGGCAGCGAAAGAAGCTGGTTTGGTTATTGTTAGCGGAGCTTCAGATGATCTAATGATTTTTGATGGGGCCATTTATGATGAGGGTGGCTGCTTTGACGGTGGAAAGGTATTCTTTGACCGGAATGGCGTATCACAAGATGATTCAGAGCGTGCAAACTGCATTGAAGCTTTCTGGTGCGATAAGTCCGCAATAGATGAATATGGGAATGTCATTACCTGGACATATAAAACGGATATTCCACACGAAACATTCATGATGTATGAGGACGGGCAGCCGTATTGCCGGGGTATTGTGTTTGATTTGGCAGATGTGAAATAGGGGTGAGAGAATTGGAAGCATTGAAGTGGATTGTTACGGTTTGGAATGTATTTATGGTGATTTTTATTCTTTGGTTTTCCAGGGGACTGATCTGGAAGAGAGATAAGGCAGCAACAGTCGGATTTGGTGTTATGGCAATCATGTATATTCTGGCTTTGCCGCTAATATGGAGGTAACTGATATGATTTGTTTCTCAGAGCAACAGAAACAGGAAATAGTACATACAGGAATACTGGTAATTGAGTTCAAGAGGTCAATTGTAAAGGTCTTTGAATCCCTAAAAGACGTGATTGTGATTGTAAACGATGTATTGCTACAGTTTGCAGATAGAATCCTCAAAAGTGTACAGATAATTTGTAAAGAATACCAAAGTATGCCACCAAAGGAAAAATATAAGGGGGTCCGCGGGCTGGACAAGTGTGGATACACTGAAAAAGAAATTAACTTGATGGTAGGGGGAACATACCACTGCCGCAATAATTGTTAGGGAGGATATTGGAAATGAAGAATTGGAAAGTGTTTGTAATTGGAGCTGCTGCAGTATTTGCAGTGATTTTAATGGGAGTGTTTGGAATCCAGGGAAGCCAGAATAAGGCAATCTACCTGGAAGAATCCATTCAGACGGCTCAGTCAGATATTAAGGTGCAAGAAAAGCGCCGGGTAGATTTGGTTTATAACCTTGCGGATTGCGTAAAGCAGTATGATAAGCACGAGGCAGATACCCTGACAGCGATTGTAGAGGGGCGGGGCAGTACTGGAGATATTGAGAATGTGACAACGGCAATAACGGCGGTATCTGAAGCTTATCCGGAATTAAAGAGTAATGAGAATTATAAGCAGCTCATGACTGAATTAGCCACAACCGAAAATCTGATGGCACAGTACCGGGAGAATTATAACCGGCAGGTGGGTGCATATAATCGTTATGTTAAAGGATTCCCAGCCAGAGTTTATCTTGATTGGTGCGGATATGAACGTCAGGATTACCAGCGATTGGATTACAATGCCCCGTCAGATGCTCCTCAGAATTTGTTTAAAGAATAGGAGGACGATTCATGGAAGAATTAAAGATGTCCATAGATGAGATGATTTCAACACTTGATGGTGCAAGCGGACGGTTAACCGTTGAAGCGCTTAAGAACCCGGTAATCAGGGAAGCAAAGGAAATGGTTATGAAAGTCAGCATAGCCCTTGGAGAATTAGCAGAGGAATTGGAAGAATCTGCTTACCTTGAAATTGACGAAGATTAAAGAGGACTTGATATGAAAAGGTCATGGGATTTTGGAGATTTTGAAATCACATTACGAGAAGTCATAGCCAGCGTTACCATTGTTGCTGTTATGTTCCTGATTGGATTTGTGATAGCTGGGAAAATAGAAGCTTACCAGATGGATAAGAACGCTGAATATAATAAGGCGGTACATATTACGGACACAGAAATGTTCCGTTATGGCATGGACACAAGCCTTGGGAATGCTTTTGTTTATGGGAACCTGCAAGCAGTTGATCCGGTGACATACCCTGAAATTGGCGGAGAGTACTTATATGTAGAAAAAGTGAAAGAAAGATATACAAGACATACCAGAACAGTTCATCATTCGAATGGAAAAACTTCATGGACAACAACTGAAACATATTGGACATGGGATAAGGTCGGATCAGAAAATATACATTCGAACAATATACGGTTTTTGGAAATTGAATTTCCCTATGGAAAAGTAGTTATTCCACATAGTGAGTACATGGAAACAATTAAAGAATCAAACAAGATCAGATATAAATATTATGGTTGCCCGAAAGAACACACCGGATCCATATATACATTTCTGAAAGATGGCACCATAGCAGACAATACGGAATTCTTTAAAAATATGAATATTGAAGAAGCGTTGAATCAAAAGACTTCTGGAATTGGATTATGGCTGTTTTGGATATTCTGGATTGCTTTAACTGGTGTCGTGATGTTCGGATTCTATTACCTGGATAACGGATGGTTAGAGTAAAAATTTTCTCCTCATAGCTGTTTGCTGTTAAGGCGGAGCGAATCTGCCGTGAGGTTTTTATCCTTGTCTCCACTTAGTGGGATTTTCTGCATAAAGTCCTGTCGATGGGAGATGTATGGATAGCAGGTATTAGTTTTATGATGGTTAAAACAGGCAGAAGCGTATGTGAAGACATGCAGGTTGACAGACATACGTCAGGAAGCAAGACATGCGGTTCGAATCCGCATATACCTGTTGGGAATGATCTGGCTTAGCCAGTCAGAGAATTTCAAGTAAGAGGTTGCAAACTTTTGCGTGATTGCGGTGGTGGTTCAAATCCACAATCCCGTTATATGAGTATGTGTGAGGCTAACATTGAAAGTATGGCAGGTAAGGCGTAGGGATAATCGCAGGTTCGATTCCTGCCACCGCAATTTATAAAATTGTTTAAGAGGGGAATAAGCTAATCTGGTGAAAGCGCCTGCCTGAAGAGCAGGAGAGATAGGGTCGGAACCTATACTTCCCATTTGCTTCTTTTTTTCATTCACAGCCGAAAGCGACAACCTAATGGAGCAGGTGCAGGGTCTAATAGGATTGTGGTTGTGTCTAAGAGTTGCATCATAACTAAGGAAGCAAGCGTTGCCGAATAGCTATCGGCTGATGTGAGAGTGAGCGCAACGCCTTACAGAGAATGACAATGCCTGCTGAAAGCGCCCGGAGCGTATTCGTGCACAAGTACGCTTGCGAAATCTCCATAAGAGGGTGAGTAGACGGTATGATAATCTAAGCGGGCCGTGCTTAGGACCCTTAGCTCAGAGGTCAGAGCCTCCGGCTTCTAACCGGAATGTCCTGGGTTCGAATCCCAAAGGGTCCATTGGTGGCTGAAAGTTTAGTGTGAACGTAATAAGCCAAATTCCTCATGTGAGAAAACACATGGGAACTCATGAATATGGGTGAATGGCATTTGGAAAATCCTTATTTCTGTTCTTAGTAGCCAGTAAGTGAACGTGCTTCATGCAAGTGGTTTGCGTGGATATGGTTCTACCCCACGATGGGCTATTGCCAAACGGTAAGGCACAGGATTTTGATTCCTGCATTTCCCGGTTCGAATCCGGGTAGCCTGATTTGCACATTGGAAATTGAATATTGATGGTTGGTGTGGTATAATTTTTCTATTACAAATGATGAGGGGGGTTATTATGGATAAACGATATCAGGTTTTTGTTAGTTCAACATATAAAGATTTACAAGATGAGCGTAAAGAAGTTATGCAAGCATTACTTGAATTAGACTGCATACCGGCTGGAATGGAACTTTTTCCAGCTTCGAATGATGACCAATGGACTTTAATAAAAAAAGTTATTGATGACTGTGACTATTATATTTTGATTTTAGCAGGTAGATATGGTTCTGTTAATGAAGATGGTATGGGTTATACTGAAATGGAATATCGATATGCTTTGGCGGCGAATAAGCCTATAATAGCTTTTCTGCATAAAAATCCAGGAGATATATCATCAGCTAAAACTGAGGATACGCAAGAAGGTAAGGAAAGATTAAATCTATTTAGGGATTTGGCCCAAAAAAAGATGACTAAATATTGGACTAACCCTTACGATCTAGGAAGCGTAGTTTCAAGGAGTATGATTACTCTTATTAAAACATTTCCTGCTACAGGGTGGGTCAAAGCTGATAATATAACAGATGAAAATACGATGAAAGAATTACTTAGACTTCAAAAAGAAAACAAAGAATTAAAAGAACAACTGGAGTTAAGTAATATTCAAGCACCTGATGGAGCGGAAAATTTCTCACAAGGTGAAGATACAATTGTATTGAATTTCGTGTATAGGTATTTTGATAAACAAAACAATAGATATTCAAGCTCAATGGATTTTGTGTTTACATGGAATGAATTATTTAAAGTTGTAGCTCCTTATTTGGTTAATGAATGTGACGAGGTAGATATGACAGAGGTTATTACAACCTACATGAAAGAAAAATGTCATGATGAAATAATAATTTTAAAGTCAGAAATGAAAATACGGTCATTTGATAAAATTCAATTAAAAGTTGGTCATTTTCAAATAATCAAAGTACAATTTCAAGCACTTGGATTGATACAGAAAAGTATCAAGAATAGAAGTGTTAAAGATAACTTAACATACTGGAAATTAACCCCATATGGAGAGAGGATAATGACTCAATTAGTCGCAATTAAAAAAGAAAAATAAGATTTCGCTACCAACTATCAATATTCGGTTGGTAGTTTTTTTATGGGAAAATGAGGTGGGAACATGAGTAACGTTGAAATAGTATTTATGGTGATTAAATTCGTAGTATTTTTATACGCAGCTTGGAAGTTTGTAACTGGAGATAAGGAAAAGATAAGTACGTTATGGTATGGAATATTCCTGATAGGTTTATTGCTGTGAGGTGGATTATGGACGGATTCCAGCTTTGCTTACGTAACTTTTGCTCTTACTGCCCGGATTTTGAGCCGGAGGTCGATAAAGAGGATTGTACCTTGATCGGGGATTCTTCTTCCAAAGTCATGAATATTATCCGGTGCCAGAATGAGGGCCGGTGTATCAATATTGTGGAAAATTTGGAAGGTAGGGTATGACTATGCCGCCGAAATGGAATGAAAGCCCGGAAACGGTATATATGCGTGGTACTGATGGCACGGAGATCCCTGTAAGTGATATTCCAGTGCTTGATTTTAAAATGGACCAAGATGAAGAACTGCAAAAGGCCATAGACGAATTTAAGAAGCCTGTTTCCTTGGATTTCTCAATGGCTGTGTTATTACCACCGGGAGAATTGGCCGCTGTCATATGTGGTTTATGTACCTTGGAGCAGGTCCAGCAGAATAATTGGCGGCGGCTTCATGGCATGCCTATGAAAAGGAGGACGAAATGAGATTAAGAGATGTTTTGGCAGTTATTGATGATAATGAAACGGTTGCTATCAGCCTTGATTATAAGAGCCTAAAGAGCTGTGAAAAATTAAGAAGAGAGCATTTAATTGATCTGCTTGATATGACGGTAAAGGGTGTTAAGACTGAAAGTTGCTCAATGCTGTTTATCACAGGAGAAGCAACGATTACAAGTGATACAACCAACCTACATGCAGATGAGATTGAGCATTTTTTACGGGTAGAGATTGAAGTTTCAAGGAATCGTATTGAAAGTAAAGAGGAAATTAGAGCCTTTAATGGTGTAGGGGTTGGACCTGAAGCCGCAAAAGAATTGAATAAACGGCATATTGCGTTTTGCCAGCAGCTATTAGATATGATTCATTAAAACCTGTAGGAGGTTGGGGAAATTATGGAAAAGAGTAATCCAGTTGTAATATATCGTTGCCGCCGGTGCGGTAAAGAATTTCAAGAGACAGGTGTTATAAGAGGAAGCATGCAAACTAATGGTGTTGATGTGCCTGTTGGTCCAGTTTATTTGTATCATCTTTGTGATGATGGCATATTTGGACTGGATGATTTAATCGGAGGATATGAGGTGAAAACAAAAAATGGATAGAGGCTATACAGCTAAAGAGGGATTAGAAATGGGGGAAAGCATAATGGCAGGTTTTATAAGTGGTTTTAAAAAATCCATGAATCCTCCGGAAGATGGATTTGACGGGCAAGCGGATATAAGAATCTTACCAGATGGAAGCCGTTGGGCAGTTTGTCCTTATTGTGGAAAAAAGGCAGTAAAGATTTTGCCAGAAACAAAAATACATATGATGCCGTATAAATGCAAGAACAGCAAGTGCCAAAGTGATTTTATTGTAAATGTATAAAGTGATTTTTAAAGTCTGATTTAAACCAGTGCCTTGTGAGCCTTCGGACCTTTGTTAATAACAGAGGAAGGAGGCTTTTTTCTATGGATTTCCAGGAACACCGGGAAATAATCAAAAAATTAAAGCGGCAGATTGAATCACCGCCTTCTTACGACATTCTAAACATTCTGTTATCAGAACTCCAATATACAATGCAGGATAATCCGGATTTGCCCGTTGAGGAACGGGATTTCATCATGACCTATTCCGGGTTTATCAAGAAATGGGCCGTCACTAGATTTGTCCAGACAATGGATACCTGTTGGGATGATCTGTACTGGAAAACATTGCATTTTGAGGCTCCGTATTTATTCGAATCGTATCTGATTTATCTGGAGAAGAATCGGGAAGCGAAGGATCGCTTTTATTTACCGAAACGCAAGCAGCTGAATAAGCATGGATTGATTCAGGCCATGCAGGATCTGGAAGATGATAGGCTGGATATCTTAAGCATATCAATGCCACCTGGGACGCAGAAAACGACCTTGGAGAAGTTCTTTGCCTCATGGGTAATTGGCAAGCACCCAGATGATTTCAGTTTGTTCTATTCCCATAGTGGCGATATTACCAGAATGTTCTATGACGGTATTTATGACATCACTACAAATTCAGATGAATACACCTGGAGCGAAATATTCCCAGACGTGAGACTTGAAAGTACGAATGCCAAGACTGAGACAATAAATTTTAATAAATACAAACCTTTCCCCAACATACAGTGTACGTCCATTGGCTCAAAGAATGCCGGTAAAGTTAGGTGTAACCGGTACCTGTATTGTGATGATCTTATTGGCGGCATTGAAGAAGCTCTGAATAAGGTTCGGTTAGATAAACTTTGGTCCCTATACAGTGTGGACGGTAAACAGAGAAAAATGGACGGCTGTAAAGAGATTCACATAGCGACGAGGTGGTCTGTCCATGATGTGATTGGACGAATAAAAAACCTATATCAAAAAAGCGACAGAGTGAGATTTATTGAGGTTCCAGATATTGATCCAGTGACTGAGGAATCAAACTTTGACTATGAATACAATGGCTTTTCAGTAGCTTTCTTTAATGATCAGGCACTGGCTATGGACGAAATTTCTTATAAGTGTCTTTATAAAAGCCAGCCTATTGAACGTGAGGGTCTGCTATATCATGAAGATGAATTAAGACGATACTTTACACTTCCGCAGGGAGAACCTGATGCCTTACTTGGAATATGTGATACGAAGGACAAAGGAACAGACTTTATGTTTCTTCCTTGCGTGGCTCAGTACGGAAGTGATTATTACTGCCTGGATTGTGTTTGTGATGATAATTCTGACTATGGAATTCAATACGAAAGGTGCTCCCAAATAATAGTGGATAATAAGCTGCAGCAGTGCCAGTTCGAAAGCAATAATGGCGGTAGCCGGGTAGGGTACGAAGTGAATAAACTGGTGGAGCAAAAGAATGGCCGTTGTAACATCACCACTAAATTCACTGATAGCAATAAGGAAACAAAGATTATCGTAAATGCGGACTGGGTAAAGAAACATGTTTTATTCAAAGATTCTTCTCTTTACAAAGCCAAAAGTGATTATGGGGTTATGATGAGTTTTCTGCTTAGTTATTCAGTGAAAGGTAAGAACGTTCATGATGATGTACCCGATGGCTGGGCGCAGTTTGCATTGTTCACACAAAATATGGGTGGCGCTAAAGTCACAGTTTTCCAGAGACCGTGTTAAGGAGGTTTTACTATATGGCAAAAACATTGAGGAATCCAAAGAAAGAAAACTTAAGTCTATGGAATTCTTATCATAGCATGAAAAAACGCTGTTTAAATCCTAATTGCAAGCGCTATAAAGACTACGGTGGAAGAGGAATCAAGATATGTGAAGAATGGCTTAAAGGCTTTGATGCATTTGCAGATTGGGCAAAAGCAAATGGATACAGGAACGGATTGACCATAGAGCGAAAAGATGTGAATGGCAATTACGAGCCGGATAACTGTATATGGATCACAAAGCAACAGCAGGCTTTTAATAAAAGGGATTCAATATTTGTCACTTATCGAGGACGGACAAAAGATTTAATGGTGTGGTGTAATGAATTAGGGCTGACGTATGATACATTTCATAACCGTATTACTTGTGGGTGGTCCCCTGAAAAGGCATTTGAAAGCCCTGCTAACGGAAAATCTTTTGCTCAAGTGTGTAGGGAGCATGGTTTAAAACCAGCAACGGTTAGAGATAGAGTTTACAAATTGGGTTGGGACTTAGAAGTTGCATTGAATACGCCAAGTGCAGGCCTGGGAGCCAATCAGCAGACTTATATGGGGAGGATTTGATTATGAAATTAACGAGAGAATATTTAGCGACTTATACATATCTGGAATCCGAAATTAAGCGTCTTAGGCGCAGGATAAAATACTATGAAAATAATCCATTGACTTCTGAATATGGGATTGTGAAAGGATCTTTAAAGCAGTTCCCATTTACGGAATGTCATTTTGTAGTTTCAGGGGCAAACGTGAAATCGAATGAAGAAAGGGAAAAGGCGGTTCGGCAGCTCCTAATAGATTTGAAAGGTAACGAGCAGCTTTTTGAAGATATGAAATTGGAGATAGAATGTTTTCTTGAAAAGTTGGGTCCGGAGCAGGTGGAAATTAAGCAGATCCTGTATTATAGATATGTTGAACACTGGCCTTATGACGAGATTGCAAAGAAATTGAATTATGATAGGACAACCATTCAAAAGAAGATTGAAAAGTTTTTGAATTAGTTACAATAGAAATAGAATTTTATTGAATATCGTTGCAATTAGGTATGAATTGATATAATATTTTTATATAACTTGAATGAACTAATCTGTTTACTATTTAGAAAAAACATTAATGGAGAATTAATATGAAAAAACCAAAGGTATTAGGAAAAAACAATATAAGAGGAACAATATACGTTGATGATTTTAAATTTAGTAGTGGTCATAGCGCACCAATTTACGAAGTTTTTGACTGTCATGGATTAAATAAAATTATTGGTTATGCCAAACTTTTAAATCAGGAATATGGAAAAGTTTATTACAGAGGACAATGTAATTTATATGAATCGTTGTTGCCCAGTTTATTTCACGAAAAAACAAATAAAAGTGGAATGAAAATTTCTAAACTAAAAAAAATTATCAATGCTTCTTTAAATGATAAAAAATTTTCAAAAGAAATACATTTAAACAAGGATAACAAAAATTCATATGATATTATTGAAGGTATGTTGCAGCATTATGGGATTAATACTCGCTGCATTGATGCGGTAGATAATCATTGGATTGCATTATGGTTTGGTTTAAATAAATATTACTGTCAAAGTATAGGGAAAATTACCTACGCAACATATATTAATAGAATTAAAAATAATTATAGTTCTGAAATGATAACGAGAATATTAAAAGGCGATGATCCGTTAAGGTATCAATATGTTATGTTAATTGCGGCAGATAGTAATGAAGCAATTAATGGTGTTGAAAACGGAAATGATATAATAACAATTGACTTAAGAATTGCATTACCTTCAACTTTTTTAAGACCACATGCACAACATGCAATTATACTAAAAAAAAGATTACATGATAATTCTTGTGATTATGATATCTCTAGAAATGTCGTAGGCATATTGAAGGTTCGAAATGATATAGTCTATTCTTGGTTGGGGGATGGAGAACTTGTAAAATTCAATAATCTTTTCCCCTCTCCATTTTATGACAATGCATATAGAATTTTGTTACAAAGAGATGATTTATTTAATGATGGGAAAAATTCGATTGTGCGGTATACTTATGACTAAAAGAAAATTTCCCACATTTCCCATTTCATATATGTTAAAATGATATTGTGGTATAGAATGAAAAGAAAGCGTTATCCTAGAGATGGCGCTTTTTGTTATGTCTGGAGGTGGGGATTTGGCATTTGAAGGCTGGCTATTAAAAATAAATGGAACAGTGTTTCCAACTGAATTGATTGCGCTGGAATCCTATAAATGTATACCAGATCAGATAATGGACCTGGACCCCTACAGAGATGGAAGTGGGGAGTTACATCGTAACGTATTGCCACATACAGCTACGTCCATGGAATTCTCCACCACGCATCTGCGATTGAGAGATGTTGACAGACTAAACGCCTTTGTCCCCCATGGTAACAGGGTAAAATGTGAAATAGAATATTGGAATCCCAATACGTCCTCGTATAAGTCGGGGGCGTTTTATATTTCCGATATTCCGTATGAAATTGTAAATATTGATGAGAAAAGAAAGGATATACTATACAAGCCTATTAAGATAACAATAACCGAGTATTAAGGAGGCTAGATCTATGCTGAATATCCCAGAAGAAATAAAAGAACTGTTTCGGGCAGATAATGCCCGGTCAGAAACTGTAAAGCATTTGAAACTTCGTTTTTATGATGAGGAGATAAGGCTACTTTTTCCAGAAGATACACTCTTCCCATCAGATGACTTATTTCCAGTTGATCAGGAACCGGTCTATGTGATAGATAACAGTCAGATTTATTCTGAATCACTGGCAATAGAGGAAAATCTATGCGCAAGTCAAGACTTGGCATTTGGAGAATGTAATTCATCACAGTTTGAGATAACGGTGGCTGATGTTTTGATGGACCTGACTGGAAAAGAATTTATGGCCACTGTTGAAATCGGTGGTTATGAAATGGCGTTGGGTATTTATAGGGTAGATAGTTTTGAGCGTCAGGCTGATAGACGAATGAAAAAGATTGTTGCTTATGACAGAATGCTGAAATTTGATATTGATGTAGCGGATTGGTATCGGGGACTTACCTTTCCTATGACTTTGAAGCAGTTCCGGGATTCGTTATGCGCTCATGTGGGAGTTACACAAATCACGGCTACTTTACCTATGGACGATATGCAGTTGACTAAAACTATTGATCCAGAGCAATTGAATGGCCGTAAGGTTTTAATGGCTATATGCGAAATAAATGGGTGCTTTGGAAATATTGATAAGACTGGCAGGCTTACATATAAATTCCTTGGAACTTCCGGTTTGTTTCCATCTGAAACCTTATTTCCTGATGATGAATTATTTCCCGCTGAGATGACTAATGCGGAAACTTTATCCTACTACAAGCAATCGGAAACACATTATGAAGACTATTTGGTCAATCCTATTGACAAGGTGCAGATCAGACAGGAGGAAGGTGACGTTGGGGCTTCCTATGGACCGGGAAGTAACTGCTATGTAATCCAGGGGAATTTCCTGGCATATGGGAAGTCAGCTGAACAGCTTCTTGCGATTGCTTCCACGGTTTATGATCAGGTTTCCGGAAGGATTTATAGGCCGTGTCAAATCGTTGGCCCGGCCCTTCCTTGGGTGGAAGTTGGGGACGGCATTATCTGCTATACTACTGATGATGTGATTGAAACCTATTGTCTTAAGCGGACAACGAAAGGTATTCAGGGTATGATGGATACTTACGAGGCTAGCGGCAATATTGAACAGGAGCAGAGAACCGGCCTAAGTGATCAGATTATTCAATTGGAAGGTAAGACAGCTGTCATCAAGAAATCAGTTGAAGAAGTATCTGTTAGGGTAACAGATCTGAAGGAATATACCGAAGCGCAATTTAAGGTGACAGCTGACCAGATCCTTGCGGAAGTTACCAGGGCAAAACAAGCCGAAGCATCATTGAGTATTCGCGCTGATCAGATTGCTACATCGGTAACGAATCTTGCCAATGATACCAATTCCCGATTTACGCAGACGGCAAATCAGATTGCCCTGAAGGTAAGCAAGGGTGATGTTTCTTCACAGCTTTCAGTAGAGAGTGATAAGGTAACGATATCCAGCAATAGGCTCATTGTAAACAGTACAAACTTTCAACTTGATGGAAATGGAAATGCCACATTTAGTGGAAGAGTACAAGGAGCTCAGGTGATTGGTTCTTCCATAAGTGGCGGCTCCATCAATATAGGCAACGGTACTTTCTGGGTGGATTCAGGAGGGAATGCTGCTATTAATGCGGGAAATATTGATCTGGGACCTATAAGTATTAATTCTAATTATACAGATTTGGGAGCGTTTAGAGTATCCGGAAATCAATATGGGGCCTTTTTTAGTCAGAATGATGAAATATGGCTCTATACGAGTGCATGGCCGCTTGGTAACGGTCCAGCCCTTGAATTTAAAAGGGGAGGGACCGTTACAACAAGAATTGGATGGGGTGGAATGAATACTCAACAAATTAATTGCAATGATATATATTTAGACGATCCCTGGGTTGCTGGTTGGAGTCTCGTGGATATGCTGAAAGATATTTATAACAGATTACCATGATGGCCTTAAATATTCATATTTCATAAGAAATAGGAAGGAGGGTTGATTTAAAAGAAAATAGTGGATATAATACAGATAAGGAGGTAATGTCAATGAAAAGAATAAAAATAGTATCTATATTAGCTGTATTATTTATCACCTTATTTTCTTTTAATGCTTTTGCCATGGGGAAAGAATATAGAGAACCTGAACGCCCATCACCACTAAACGAAGAACTTGGTAAAGGGTGGACATGGTTAAGCGATGATACTTGCGCACAATTTAAAATGTCAGAAGACATTAAAATAAGTAACATCAAAAGAATGTTTGACCTTGGAATGGTGCGTGGTTGGCAAGGTATACAGAACCGTGACACTTATTCCGGAAAATGGTCCCAGTCTTCAGAAGGAATCTGGTCATTCGAGTTTGACGATAAAACAATTCCGGTGGGAGTAACTAAGATTGACGGCGTTCTATATGCCTTTACAGGCTATGGAGAACTGAAGGCCGATTATGAGTACTATGATGGCCTTAAGACTGGTGCAGATGGCCTTGTGACGGCTGACAGTGCAGAGTTTAAGGACTGGCTTGCAACGCAGTACCTTCCTGAATGTACAAGCCACGAATAATTTAATAAAAACTATTACAGAGAGCGAGGATTATTCCCCGCTCTTTTTGTGTGCCGAAAGGAGTAAGAAGCAATGGAAATACATAGTTTGGAAATCGACATCGATGTTGGCGTTTTAAAGATCAACGGAAGAGATTATAAAGAAAAACCTATTGTTGTTACGCTCCCGGGTCCGGAAGGCTGGCCGTTGGTGAGACTTTTTAATGCTGAAAAAGCAACTGGAATTCCGGGAGCGTGTGATGAGTTAACAGTATCCTACGTGGAAAAAGTGGAGGTGAAGGAGATGTCAGAAGAACAGAAAAGATTAGAAAAGGCGCTATTAGATTTCATTGAAAGAGTTTCAAGTAATGCTGCTTCTGAGAAAGAAGTAGAGATTATCCCAGAAGCAGCATTGGCCTTGATTGAATTATGGAAGATTACGAGATCATTCTGATTCGTATGTATCTTCAAGTAATTCTACAAACTCATTGTAAATTTCACGCATAAATAAGGCCACGTTCTTTCCGGTCTTTTCTTCCATCGTGATAACTGAGTTTGACAATTTGGCTACCATCAATTCTTTGGTGTAGTCTACAGCAACTTTTTTGATTCTAGGATCCAAAGCCATGTTATTTTTCTCCTTTCTTCTGTACTTGGCCGGGCATGACCTGTAATCACAGTATAGAAGATTTGGGAGAATATGGCAATTCACTTTAAGAAAGGAGAGTCTATGAATAAAGTAATTACTTTTACAGAGGAGCAGGTGCTGCAAATTCAATACATGCTGAATGCTGTCACAGTGACCGGGATCCAGAATGCCAAGCAGATAGCGGCCATTGCGCAAATGTTGGAGCTGGGAACGCCGGGTGAAATTAAGGAACCTGAAAAGAAAGAAAATCATTATTCCTCGGATGATTGGGAGAATCCGCCTGAACAAAAGACCAGTGTTAGTGATACTCCCTCTAAAAGGCCTGTCCATAGTAAATGGGAAAAGTTATCCGACATTGATGCTAGGGTCAATGAGGAGGAAAAGAAAGAGGGTGAAGGTTAATGGCATTGCAACCATTTTACACCGTTACAGATTGGCAGAACTTGCCATCGCAGAAAACAGCACTAAATCGGACTAATTTACTTCACACGGAAAATGGAGTAAAGGAACTGGATAACAGGACCGTACAGCTGGACGCAAGCAAGGCAGATAAATCCCTGGTTAATGCTTTGGTAAAAGACATTACGGTGGACGCTGACACCGGAATATTAACAATAACCTATCAAAATGGTACGGTTAAGACTTATGATCTGGATATTGAAAAGGTAGTAACAAACTTTGATATCAACGATGATAATGAGTTAGTGCTTACCCTGGCAGACGGTACGCAGAAGATCATTGATCTTACCAGATTTGTTTATTCGGTAGCAAGTACGGCCACTATCTCCATGACGATCACTGACCGAGTCATGCGGGCGACTATTGTTGATGGTTCCGTAACCATGGCAAAATTAGATGCTGCTATTCAGACAGAATTCCGGCAGTATATGCTTGACGCTCAGGCCGCCCGTGATGCCGCCCTTCAGTATCAATTATTTGCTAAGCGGTACACGCTTGGAGATCAGAGTTTTCCAGGGAGTGAAATAGATAATGCTAAATATTATTACGAGCAGACGAAAACCGCAGAGGAAAATGTAATCCAGAATGCTCAATCCGCTGCAGAGAGTGCCGGCACGGCTACGGAGCAGGCCACGATTGCAACGCAAAAAGCCACAGCTGCTACAGCTGCCACGAATACGGCAACCGCAGCGGCACAAACGGCTACGGAGAAAGCCAACGCAGCAGCAGCCAGTGAGCAGGTGGCAACACAGAAAGCGGCAGCTGCAGGGGCCAGCCAAATAGCGGCAGCTCAGAGCGCCACTGAAACCTCTGATAGTGCGTTACAGGCCAAACGATATGCAATAGGCGGCGTGGTGCCGGAAGATCCGGAAGATAATGCAAAATGGTATTATCAACAAACAAAGAATCTGAAAGAACAGGTGGACGCGGCGGCTAAGATATCGGTTCCACATTTTTATGTGGATCCTGTCACTATGCAGCTCATGAGTGATACGGAAGCCAAGGGTATGAGGTTTTGGTACAATAATGGAAAGTTTTATGGGGAGGTGACAGCATAATGGCTGAAATATATGGAACAATCGGGATCCGCCCTATGGGGGAATATAATCCTGATACAAAATATGAATTGTTGAATTTAGTCAATTATGACGGTAGCAGCTATGTAGCTCATACAGAACCGCCGTTGGGAACTCTGCCATCGAATACGGCATACTGGCAGGTATCAGCCCAGGGAACCAGTAAAGCTACGGCTGACAGCGTAGGAACGGTAAAGCCGGACGGAGTAACAACGGAGGTTAGCGCTGATGGTACATTGAGTGCTAAAACTGCCTCGCAATCCACTGCTGGTATGGTGAAGGGTAGCCAAGGTATTACGGTAGGGACGGGCGGCGCAATTGATGTGAATACGGCCTTTACGCAGGCCACAGAACTGGCCAATATTATAGCCGGGGAAGCAATTGCGCAGGTGCTGGGGAAAATATCTAAGGCTATTGCAACAACAATGAACTTAGATCAAAACGCCTTACTTAAGAACATGCTGACTAATATGGATGCCAATGATCAGAATAAGATCAATACCGCTGCATATGTACATACTCTTACGGAGCGCATTGGCATGAGTACAGAGCTGACTGCAGGTGCCAATTTAACCGCAGCCCTTAATGCACTAAATAGCAATTTACCGAACCTAATCATAGCACAATCACAAACGCTTCCGGAAACAGCGGTACCGGCTAATGGTTATGTTGATATTTCGTACACCCCTACGCCCATAAACGGATATACTCCATTTCAGTATTCGCTTTGGTCTGGAGGGAATCCCTCTGTCGGTATTGTGGCTATCACATCCAGTTTGGTCAGGTTACGTAATTTTTCTGGTGCATCAATAAATGCCACACCAATTATATCGGTGACATATAAAAGGGCCTAAATGCTCATTTTTCGACCCAAGATCCCCATGTATTGACCCTCGTTCTTATCCAAAATCTAGGGGCCACCTCTAATGAGGTAAATTTTTGGATCGCGAAAGATGATGAGTCAATAAACATTGTTTCTACAATGCCGTGGAACGCAGCAGGAAGATTAGTGCAACTACTTGCTGCCCTGTATACAGAAAGAACATTGATGATGGTTGGAATTTCATTCAGATTTCCAGCATACTCACCTCTGTTTACTACCTTTGCGGAAATATTGTTTAAATTGCTATTTAGTGAAGAAAAGAAACTTGTAAATCACAGTCCCATAAGGGGCTTATTTTTATGCTCATCTGAGCGGAAAGGAAATTATGAGTAATATAAGAATCGAAAGAATTAAGTTTGGTACTCAGGAATTCGATCTGATCGCAGCCGGGGTTAATCTTGGAGAAAGTGGTGGAACCATTGCCTTTTTGAAAGGGTCCGCTTCTTTCGAGTCCATCGAAGCTGCCTTGAAAGAAAATGGAAGCATAGTACAGATCGGATTATCCGGAGAGCCGGACTGGACCCGGTCTGACTTAGTTTATGCGGGCAAGCTGGCAAAACAGTCCGATCAGGTTATCGGCACGGCAGAAGATGGTGTGACCTCCATCACAGCAGATGTCATAACCGCCACTTTTCGCACACCGGATCTGACCGAAACCGTAAAGGAACAGGCTGCAGAGATCAAATCATTAAGAGCAACTGTTGACACATTAGTATTATCAAGTTTGGAGGGATAAGCATGTTTGATACATTAATGAGATTATTTGATAGCGGCAAGGGCCCGCTGACAACTGCAATGTTGGCGAATGCAGTCATTAAGAAATGGATTACCGAAGAACAGAAACAGGAGATCCTTGCATCTAAATAAATGAAACGGAGGTGCTGCCATGACTGAAACGGAGGTTGCGGTTAGATTGGAAGCCCATGAGCATGAAATAAAGTCTTTGAAACACCGAATGGAAGATCAGGAAGAACAGAGCAAATCTATACAGGACCTGGTTCTATCGGTAAAGGAATTAGCTCTTAATATGCAGGCAATGCTTAAGGAGCAGGGGAGCCAGGGGGAAAGGTTGGCTAAATTGGAGGCAGCTCCAGGAGAAACATGGAATAACATGAAACGGACGTTTGCAAACAGATTTATTGATATCATTGCCGGGGCGCTTGCTACCGGCATTATTGTTATGATAATTCAAAATTTAAAAATAGGAGGATAATATCATGAACAAAGATTATATGGTAAAGTGGGCAAAGGCAGCAGGAGTAAGAGCGGTAAAGACGATGGCGCAGACAGCTATTGCAACAATCGGGACAACGGCGGTAATGTCCGGTGTAGATTGGATTATGGTGGGATCAGCAACAGCACTGGCCGGGATCCTTTCCGTACTTACATCGGTAGCTGGACTGCCGGAGCTAAAAGAATAACAAGTTGTAACGTCACAACTTTTCGGGCCTGGGATCTCCCGGGCCTTTTCTTTTTGATTGGAGGATTATCATGGAGATTAAAAAACTACTTACACCGTATAACCATAATATCGGCACTCTGGATCGTATCAAGTACATCGTGATCCATTATGTTGGGGCCCTGGGAGGTGCAGAAGCAAACTGTAAATACTACGCGTCCCAATACATTGGAGCCAGCGCTCATTATTATGTCGGGTTTGATGGGGGAGTTTGGCAGTCTGTTGAGGATCAGAACATAGCATGGCATTGCGGAGCAAAAACCTATACTCACCCGGAATGCCGGAATGCAAACAGCCTGGGGATCGAGCTCTGTGTTAGGAATAAGGGGAGTCAGGCGGATACAAGCTGGGATTGGTATTTTGAGGAGGCTACGGTGCAGGCAGCCATTGAACTGACCAAGGAACTGATGGCGAAGTACAACATCTCTGCAGATCATGTAATACGGCACTATGATGTGACCGGGAAGATTTGTCCCAATCCTTATGTTTATAATCACACACAGCATACTTGGGAGGCATTTAAGACGGCTCTGACGGCTACACCGGAAAAGAAATTCGGCTGGCTCCAGGAGGACGGCGGATGGAGATTCTACAACGGTGATACCGGCGAGTATGTCCGTAATGATTGGCACCAGGATCCTGATGGTAAATGGTACTGGTTTGATGGTGCCGGTATGATGGTCTCAAACGTCTGGTATCAGCACAAGGGCGCATGGTACTACCTGGGACCAGACGGCGTTATGTGTGCTTCACAACTTGTAGAAAATTCCGGAAAGATTTATGCGGTAGATGCGGATGGTAAAATGGTTACTGAACCTGTAATGTTAACTCCTGATGCTGATGGTGCATTGCAGTATCCGGGGTTAGCTAACCAATTATTTACCAACCTTTAAATTGTAAGTATATTTGAAATGAAGTTAGGTGAAGATAATTGTAAAATATGGATGAAATAGAAAGGAAAGTGTGGTATAATGGCAATCAATGGGGGGTACATAGATGTGAAGAATGAAAATGCATTAATTGCTTTAGCCTATATAAAAGAAACAGATAATCCATTAACAGTATTTTGCAATTATGTTTTGATATGCTTAATCATAACACCGGCCTCTTCGTTGAGGCATGACGAATTATCTGATAAAATTTCGGAGCAATTTGGCTTAAAAATGCCACAGCACATGCTAAAAATGTGTTGTCGAATCTTAGAAAAAGACAAAAAGATTGAAAGACTTTCAAAAGGTGCAGGATATTTACTTAAAGATTTTTCTTTTGATTTAAGTGGTTTTGAAGTAAAGAAAACTCAATTGCAAGATAAAGAACGCTTATTAGTTAATGGACTAATGTCTTATGCTGAGGATTATAAATTAAATTGGAACTATCAACAGGCTAGAGAATATTTAACGAATTTTTTATTGGTTCGTGGAAATGCTGTTGCAATATTTGCAGAAAAAGCAGTTAAAGAAGTTGAAAAAGAAAAATTTGTGTCCAATGATTGGTATGTTGGAAAATATGTATCCCATTTACTTGAATGTAATGATGCAAGAACAGAATATCTTATTGATATAGTAAATGGAATGATGATTTATATTGGATTGTATGAAACAAATGACTATAATCAGGACCGTAACCAAAAGTTTAAAGGAACGAATTTTTACTTTGATACTAAATTAATTTTACGGTTAATGGGATATTCATGGACGCTGGAAATTGAGTCTACGAAAGAATTATCAGATTTAATTGAAAAAGAATATGGTGGAAATATTTGTGTTTTTGAGCATACAGTTGGAGAAATTGAATCTGCCTTATATAATGCAGCTGAAACCTTAAAAAGGGGTGAGGTTATTGCAGATTATGAGTTAAGAATGTATGTAGAGTTAAACAAATGTACTGATTACGATTTAAGATTGCAAAGCCAATCTGCAAGAGCAACCATAGAAAGAAAATTGGGATTTAGAGTACAACCTTCTGTCGATTGGGAAGAAAAGAAGAATTATAAGAATAATTTAGACTCGGAGGCATTAATACAGTTTGTTAAGTGCAAGCATTTACGATGGAAAGAAAGAGCAATAGAAAATGATATTGATTCAATAAATTATATTAATATATTGCGAAAGGGTGATTATTCAGTCAAATATGGAGGACGTAAAAAATTGCCTGTTTTTATCACAACCAATACAGCTCTGGTTTGGGATATTAAAGAATATATCCACAGGTTTGGAGCAGATGATAAAGGGGTTGCTATGTGGAATCCTAATGCATTACCGATTATTTCAGACAATATGCTTATGTGTCGATTATGGTTGCCAAAAGCACAGAATTCAACAACTATTCCGTTGTTGACTTTAGCTAGGAATGCTTATGCTGCACAGCAGGCCAATACTGCCTTTTTTGAAAAATTAAGAACCTCTGCCAAAGAATTAAAACAGAAGCATAACATTGATGTAATTGATATTTCTATTGCTAGAAAAGAAAAGCTGGAAGAATTATTGATAAAAAACACAGCTGGAGATATGGAAGAAATATCAGTTGAAATGCTGGCTACGTCAGTTGAAGAAATGATTAAGCTTGAAACGATGAGTCTCCAAAAATCAGTTGAAAAATTAGAGACAGAAAAGGATATTCAAGTTCTCATTAATGAGAGTAATAGGAAAAATATTATACGATCGGCAGTTAAAAGGTATAAAAATAAATTGGGACTAAAAAGAATATTAATTTATGTTGCCAGATCATACTGGATATGTTTAACTATAGTTTTTGGATTTTTAAGTTTGGGCCTTTCAAAAGCCAAAGGATTACAGATAACAAGTGAATTACCTTATTTTGGGATTATATATGTTTTTATTTTCCTTTTGCTAAAAGTATTGGAAAAGGCAACGAATAAAGGATTTGTTGGAGAACTGTTTTTATCAACGGCAATAAAATATGTTTGGAAAAAGTATTCGGAAGAAGTGAAAATGGGGTTATTGGATTTTGAAAAAGGAGATGAAAGTGAAATTCTTTTGGCTTGTATTGATGAGACTCCCATATTAAATAAATATCGAAAATATTATGAATTAAATTAGGTTTAAACACATAGGCGAAAGCATAATTTAGGATCTATGAAAAGCATTATCATAAAGATAGTGCTTTTTTGCGATTTTTTAAGAAGCTCATCTCAGCTTATATAAAAACGTTAGTCAAATGTTAGTCATTTGGATGAAATTAAATTTTCTTAAAACTAATTTAATCTCTTAAAATAAGAAAAAACCCCGCAAACACGAGGTTTTACATAAGCTCCCGGGGGGACTCGAACCCCCGACCCACGCATTACGAAGAATCAATATTTTGGAGAATGCATTGAATTACATAGACGATAGAGCTGACTACTCCAGATCCGGATTGAGCTTTGAGATATCCAGAATTAGCTGAGTAAAACGATAGGCGGACTTCCGGTTTATTACGGTAGTTCGCCTTTTTGTGTCATACTGATTTGTACTTAACCTCATTTATAGCTTTGCTCATTGTACTTACAGGATCGTGACCATTAAACCACTCATCATGACATGCTTTCGGAAGAATCACCGGCATTCTATCATGAATAAAGGAAATACCTGACCAAGCCGGACGTGTCAGAATAACGAAAAGAGATTCCCCGGTTTTAGAATCAATCTTTGAAAGTCCGGCCATCCACACGGGAGAATTATCAGGTGCTGCCAGTGAATATTTTATTTTTTTAGAACCTTGTTTTTCCCATTCATAGTACCAACTTGCCGGTACCAGGCAGCGACCTTCCATCATTGGGCGACGGAACGTATTCTTTTCTGCGGCGGTTTCACTTCTTGCATTAATAATTTCACCTTTGCCATCGAACTTTGGAAACCCCCAACGCATTGCCGCCATGGTTCCATTTGGAGATAAAACAGGAGCAGTGTTTGTTGGATATATTTCTCCGGTTTTTATTGCATTTTTATTTTCTACGGCAGCAATAATGGATTGTAATTCAACGTTGTCTATCTCAATATAATATCTTCCACACATATCATTTGAACGCCTTTCATGTTATTTAATTTATGGTAGTATTACACTTGTTGCAATATTATATTACCATAACCCATTTACAAGAGTCCATGAAATACACTAGTTTAAATTCATGACATATGCCGCCGATAATGGCCTCACAGAGAAACTCCTTTGAAGGAATCCCATTATAATTTTTATCTTCGGTGCATTTTATTGTTATATTAGATATTGTTTGTATTATACCGTCATCACCCTCAAACTTAATGCTTAGCGGTCTGAGACTACAAGTGGATGTAAACCACGCCTTACAAGCGATGTGATACATTTTACCTCTAATTTCTCCGCTATCAATTTGATTGTTATTTGATCCGATTCCAAATGTCCCCATAATATCACCTACAACACATTCTGTTTATTATAGTCCACAGTCCTTTTCTCCCTGCTAATTCCACCACTCATATGATCTATGGATTTACTTTTCACAAAGCTTGCGCGCTTTATAGAATCCATTCCAAAGCGATTTCTAATTTCATCTACTGCTTTATCCAGCAGCTCCAGTTTTTCATAGTCTACTTTATCAAATATATTTAATTGTCGGCTGCTTTCAGTTGACACGTGATTTGTGTGTATGCCCAAATGACGGATAGGGATCTTATTCCACGCATCATCAAAAATCTGACAGGCTACTTCGTAAATCTCACGTGTGATGTTTGTTGGAGTATCAATGGTCATTTGGTGCCCGTAGTACTCCAGGTTATAATCTCTTATTCCTACGGATATTACGCTAATTTTAACATTATCCGCTCGTAGTCTGGCGCTTAATGTTTCCGCGAGAGACAGCAACACCAGATGAGCCGTTTCCCGGTCTATCACATCAAATGATATAGTTGTGCTATTGCCATATCCTTTGTTTGGAGGCGGGGTTGGCTCTACAGATGTTAAATCAATACCATTTGCAAATGCCCATATAATTTCACCATGCTTGCCGAAATGAGCTTTGATTATTGTTAGATCGGTCTGGGCTAATTCTCCTATAGTTTTAATTCCAATACCATATAACTTTTTTGTAGTTGCGCGGCCAACAAAAAATAAATCAGATACAGGCAATGGCCACATTTTATCCTTTATTTCATGTGCCCATAAGGTATGTGTCTTGTTCGGTTTGGAGAAATCCGAAGCCATTTTTGCCAGGATCTTGTTACTGGATACACCGATATTTACCGTAAATCCAAGTTCTCCGAAAACGCGGTCCTTAATTTGATTGGCAACTTCCTCAGGTTCTCCAAATAAAGACTCAGTACCAGTCATGTCCATAAAAGCTTCGTCGATAGAGTACTGTTCTACAGTAGGGCTATATTCTTTGAGCATATTAAGAAACGCATCAGAGGATCGTTGGTAAAGATTATAGTTAGGCGGGACCAGAACAAGATCAGGACATTTGCGCAAAGCATCTGTTACTGGCTCACCAGTCTTTATATTATATTTTTTAGCAGGAATGCTTTTAGCAAGTATAATACCATGGCGTTTTGTTACGTCACCACCAACAGCCGAGGGTATATCTCTCAAGTCTAACTTGCCACCAAGATGATACAATCTATATACAGCCTCCCAGCTTAGAAATGCCGAATTCACATCGATATGAAATATAACTCTGTTCATTTTATCACCCCTACATATATTTATTACAGTATAGTCGAATGTATGTTCGAATAATAGTGGAAATTTCAGGGAAAATGTAGGGAGATGTTCCGGGTCTGCATTAAAAACTACTTTGCATGCTTCCCGGGGCATGATATAATAGGCATGTAGAGTGGCAGAAAGGATAGCCACATGGACGATAATCTTAAAGCAATCAATATAATTCACTTCGGCGGCAAATCAATTTATCTAAATGATACGTGTATTTCGCACACAATTTTCAAACAAGGGCAAGTTTTAGAAGCAGCGATTTATGGAAATATGATAGTTATAAGACCCGCTTTGTCATCAGAAACGCTTAAGAACTAAATAATGTAAATGGTCACTCTACAAAAAAAGAGGTAGGGACATTTATGTCTTTACCTCTAATATTTTATCCATGAGCGAGCATTCCGCATTCTTCACAATATAACCAAGTAGACTTATTACGAACTTTATTAGGCGTTTTAATTCTTTTAGCATTGGCATTATCATAACCACATACAGGACATATAAATTTGGTTTCGCCATACCAGCCTATTTTTTCTAAAGCATTTAATCCGGATTCAATAAAAACGAAACATTCATCTTTTTTAAATTGTTTTTCCATAGCAATTTCTCCTTGGTCTCTTTTCAAAAATAGTATAACATATTTAGAAAAATAAATCAAACATATGTTCGTAAAATGCTTATAATGGATATTTGTTGAAGTTGAGTTTGAATGTGCTATAATAAATATATCTTAGGAGTGATGATTAAATATGAAAAGAAAGTATTTATTTATAATTATATTTATTATTTTTTTATTATTAAGCTTTACTGTCTTTAAAAAGGCAAATAAAACAGATGAAAGCAAATATCTTAATAGTGGGAATCAGATTGATACATATGCGAAAAATTTTATGCCGGCCATTGAAGATTTACCCACATCTCAAGCTATAACATACGAATACAATCGTGCTTCAATAATATTGTTTGAGACAGAAACATTAATGCTTGTCGTCAAGTATGATGAGGAAATATATAAAAAGGAAAAAGAAAAATTAACAGAGAAGTATAAGTTTTTAGACCATAAAGTGGTTTCAGATTTTGATAAAGAAAAATATTATATTCCCGAGTATCAATTCTCAATAAATAACTACGAGCTTAAAGTTGTAAACGGAAGTGACAGTTATAAAGCAGAATATCCCAAGTCATTTGGTATGATTGGAATATCTGATAAAAAAAAGAGTATAGCATATTTATATTTCTATGATTATGATTTAGACTATATCCAATGTGATGATGAAAGCCCGATGGCTGGTTTTGTTAATAAGTATTTTAAATATGATTTTTAGGCAAAATAGCAATTTAAATAACAGAGGTGTCGTGACTCAGATTGCAGTTATTACAGCAACAGGAGCTACAACCGTACCGAATATGTCAGCTTACAAGTACATCTATGCCTGCGGTATGCAGGGTACAAACAATGCAGTATGTTCAGTTTTTGCTCCTTACAGCGTGTTTAAAGGAGATGCTTTACTGTACGCATCTTTTTATGACGGCAGTACAGTACGACAATTTTCCATAAGAGCCACAAATGACACAACGGTTAATATTGGTGTTATCACTAACTGTTCCAACGGAGTAACGATCTATGGAATTAAATGATCATTGTGTTTATTGACAAATATAACTCGTGGATAGCATGTAATCTGTAGACGTTTTCATTGCACCTGCTTTGAATATTCTACCCTCTGGATCAAGCTCAAACTGTACAACTTCGGTTCCCCATGTATTTATACATAATCCATAAAGCCTTCTTGGTGGTTTGAGCGCATTTGGAAACTGAATCACTCTAAGTGAAGCATCAATTGTTGCATTTGTTGTAAATCTTAATTGCACAAACGCAATATTACCAGATTTAATTGCATAACAATAATCTGTGTTCAATATAGCCTGCTGTGCTGAAAAGTCTGCCGCTAAATATGTTTTGTTGTTTAAATTGCTATTTACGAACATATTTTAAGATTCCCACATTTCCCATTCATAATATGATAATATGGTATCAGTGAAAAGTATATCAACATGCGCTTGGCTTCGGCTGGGCGCATTTTTCGTGGGTGGAATTATGGAAAAGAAAACTGAAAAATCAGAACAGAATAAAAAAGAATCTATTTGGAGAGATAGAAATTCACAACACCCGAAATGGAAGTGTGCTAGTGGAATGACTTTTAAGCCAAAGAAGGTGAGAAGCGGATGAATAAGCTCAATTATATAGATATTTGCAAGGGTGCATTTGGACGCAAGGTAGCGTATACCGGTGTTTCCACCATTACTTCCGAAAATATCTTGAAAGTGGTTGGCAGAGCAGTCAGTGTTCTGAATTACAATAGGCCGTTCATTCGGTATCTCCATGATTATTACATGGGTGATCAGCCAATTTTATACAGAGAAAAGGCGGTCCGTCCAGAAATCAATAATAAAACGGTTGAAAATCATGCCTTAGAGATTGTCCGTTTTAAGGCGGGTCAGACATATGGAGAACCGATCCAATATGTAAGCCGAAGAAAAGATGAGAACATCAATAAGGCTGTTGACGCTCTTAATGATTATATGAGAGACGCTCATAAACAGGCAAGAGACATTGAACTTGGCACATGGCAAAGTTCCGTAGGGACTGCTTATAAGGCAACCTTAAAGGCCGGTAAGAACGATCCAGTTCCTTTCCGAATTCACATTCCTACGCCGCTAAATACGATTGTAGTATATTCACAGGAAGATGGCCGGGATATGCTTTCGATTCAGCAGTTGAAAGACGAAAATGAGCAACAGTATTATCTTTGTTTTTCAGAGGATAAATACTTCATAATTAAGAATGGACAGGTTACAGTGACTAATATTAACGGATTCGGCGGAATTCCGATAACCGAATATCCTAACAATCCAGACCGATTGTCTGATATTGAGGTTGTCATTACAGCTTTGGATCAGATAAACAAAATGCAGTCTGATCGAATGAATGGCATTGAGCAGTTTATCCAGGCATTTATGCTTTTTAAAAACTGTGAGATTACGTCAGATGAATTTATAAAGATGTGTCAATTAGGTGCGATAACGGTTAAGGATGCCAGTCAGACTAATAATTCAGATGTAAAGCTCATGACGGAACAACTGGATCAGGAGCAGACACAGGTCGCCAAAGATGATGTATACCGGCAAGTGCTTGTGGTTGAGGGAATGCCGGATCGTCAGCAGAATACCGGCGGTGATACTGGGCAAGCAGTCTATCTTCGGAATGGTTGGGATTTTGCAGAGCAACGGGCAAAACTTGATGAACCATTCATTATTGAAGCAGAAAAGAAACATTGCCAAATCGTGCTTAATCTCATCAAACAGGCCACTAATGATGTTCCGTTAACTGTTCGGGATTTTGATGTGAAAATAACCCGTAATTCCACTGATAATATGCTTGTAAAAGCACAGTCATTGGAATACCTTTTGAGAAATAAAATACACCCATTAATAGCACTTACAACATGTGGATTGTTTGGAGATCCGGAAAAAGTATGGTTGATGAGTCAGCCTTATATGGACACAGTATTTAAAACTCAAGAGCAGTTAGATGTCGAGGTTGAAAAAGCAAGAGCAAATGAATTGCTAAAGAGCCAATCAAATAATTCAGCAGTTAAAACAGGGGAAGCCGAATAGCTTTTCTTTTTTATTTTGGAGCTATCCGTCAAATAGCAGAATCCAGCAGGTGCGACCTGCGTTATCAAAAGCGTGGATTAAAGGAGGATATTATTATGACCAGAGAACAGGCCAAAAAGTATTTAATTGATTTGGGAATTGAACAGCCGACAGATGACCAGGTAACAAAATACCTTAATTCGTTTGGTGGTGAAGTTCAGAAAGCAGAGAAAAAGGCGGAAGCCAATAAGGAAGAATTGGAGCGGCTAAAGGCTATTGAAGAAGAATTGGAACTTGAAAAAGAGAAGAATCTTTCAGCCGAAGAAAAGGCAAAGAAAGCTGAGGAGGCGGTCCAGAAAGCTTTAAATGCTGCACAGCTTAAAGAAGCAGAATTTGCGAAAAAAATAAGCCGATTAAGTGTAGAAAGCATTCTTAAGGAGGCTGGATTGACAGAAGATGATTGGTCCGGCTTCATTGATGGTTTCGTACATGAAGATGAAGAAGTCTCCAAGAATATGGCTACAAATTTTATCAACATACATACTGGGAAATTAAATAGCCAAAAAGAAGAGCTGCAGGCAAATTTTGAAAAGCAGATCCTTGAACATACACCAAATCCAAATGGAGCTGGTGGCGGTGGGGAGGGACAGAAGTCAAAAGCCGAGGAAATGGCTGTAAGTCTGGCCAAGAAAGGCTCTGCAACAAATAACAATTCAGTGATTAGTCACTATTTAGGAGGTAATTAATATGCCAATGCAATTTGAATCAGTAACATTTGGAGCAAAAGTGGAAATTCTCAATCGTGCTGAATTTGAGGGTGTTCCTGTAACGCTGGATTTTACTGCTGTTACAGCTACGGAAAATGGAAGAAAAGTTGTTAAGGCTGGTACCCCAATCGGCGTAGATGGCGTTTCTGATAACACAGAAGCGGTTAAGGGGATCCTGTTGTGGGACGTGTATGAGGATAGACCTATTGGAACTATTTTAAAGAAAGCATATGTTAACACAACAAGAGCACAGGCTCATTCCGGCGTAACCATTTCGGCAGAGGCAAAAGCCGCTCTTCCTATGGTTGTATTTGAATAAGAGAGGAGACTATTATGCAGTTATCTGAAATTTTTAATTCAAGAGCAGTTGCCTTGAATCGTACAGAGGGAGAAAGCAATAAAATCCCATATCTTGGGATGCAGTTTTTCCCCAATAAAAAGAAAATGGGGATCGACCTTAAGTGGATCAAGATTCACAAAGGGCTTGGAGTTACGTTAAAGGCTTCCAGCTTTGATGCAAAGCCCACCATTAGAAGCCGAGAGGGATTCAAGATCGAAAAGACGCAGATGGCGTTTTTCCGTGAGTCCATGATTGTTAAAGAAGAGGACATGATTGAAATTATGCGTATTAGGGAAAGCGATGACCCTTATGTGGAATCTGTTCTGCAGAGTATCTATGATGATACAAATAACTTGGTTGATGGTGCGGATATTGTTGCAGAACGAATGAGAATGCAGCTTCTGGCAACAGATGATGGTTCTCCAAAGATTTATCTGGAGGCTGATAATACTACATATGAGTACAATTACGATCCAGATGGTTCCTATAAGGCAAATCATTATTTGAAACTTTCCGGTGACGCTACATGGGATAATCCTGCCACATCAAAACCACTAAATGATTTCAGGCAGGCAAAAAAGGCTTTGAAGTCAATTGGAGTTACACCAAAGTATGCTTTGATGACTTCTGCTACATTTGACTATTTGCTTGAAAGTGAGCAGATTAAGTCAGCGATACTGGCCCAGAATGCTACTGCCAATATTTTCTTAGATGATGAAATGTTGGCTGATTTCTTCACGAAGAAGACGAAACTGATCCCATTGCTTTACGATAAAATGTACATTAAAGAGGACGGGGTGACCCAGGAGAATTTCTATCCGGATAATAAGGTCACACTTTTGCCATCGGAAGATTCTATGCTTGGCAATACATGGTATGGAACTACCCCGGAAGAAAGAACCTTGATTGGAGACAGCAAAGTGGATGTCACAATCCTTGATAGAGGTGTCGCCATTGCAGTCAAAACGGATCCCGGCCCTCCAGTTGCGGTTTCAACATCTGTATCGCAGATTGTTCTTCCTTCTTACGAGGGAATGGATTCAACCTTTGTGTTAGAAGTTGCGTAAGGGGGATAAGGTGATATGAGATTCCCATATATGGTAAATCATAATGGCATATATTATAAAGCCGGTGAAGATGTCCCAATGGAGATACCGGAAATGACAGACAATGTCCCAGATGGGGCATTGGAGACAAATTCTGATGAGAGTATAAACACATATGATGAGGGCGGTAATCTTTCTGGAAAGATAGATGCCGAAACAGCAGACAAGGCTATTCAAAAGGCTATGGAAACTGTTGGTGAAAACGATAAGCCGAAGCGTGGAAGACCTGCAAAGGCTGAATAAAGGGCGGTGAGATGAGTGGAAATAGATATTCTGGCTGATGTGCGTACATATCTTGGTGACGAAGTGAGCGAACAGGATAATCCGGTTCTGCTCATTCTCATTAACCGAGCAATCCGTAAAGTATGCTCTAAGCGTTATCCGTATGGGTATACTGACGCAGAAAAAGAAACGGCGGTTTCAAGGTACCGAGATGTGGTATTTGATGCCGCCGTTTATTATTGGTCTAAACAGGGAAGTGAAGGCCAGAGTTCTCATTCTGAAAACGGGATTTCCCGTGGATATCAGAGTGAAGATGACCTTTACTTTGATGTGGTGCCTATGGCAAAAACTTTGTAAGTGTCGAATATGCCACTTTAACTATTTGAAAACAGGAGGATTTTATCATGATTTATGATTATAAAAATGCAGTTATTAAAGCTGAAAGTCCAGCTGAAGATATTTATCATAAGAAACATATGGCAGAGTATGGTCCGGCTACTGGTAAGTCGCACCCTGATGACTGCCCCTATTGTGCGGCTAGAGGCTGGAAAACGTTCCCTGGAACTTCCTTTGAGGAAGAGTGTGCAAAGTACAGGGAAGAACACCCGGAAGAGTTTGAAAAATAAGATCTGATTTTTAAGACGGTGCGTGTCTGGCTAACCTCCCGGCCGGACGCAGGGTGCATATCAGAATAATGGTGGTGGGCAGGTATGCTTATAATGTCTGGGAGAATTTGTTAAATCATTAATTCCAATAACTTCCTTTTTGTCGTATAATGGAGATGAAAGGGGAGTGAATATAATGTTACCTACATTAAAAAGTATAAGTAAGTTACTCAATAATGAAAATGCTCCAATAAAGTATTATGATTTATCGGATAGAAATAAAAAAAGTGAATTGCTCTATCTTTTATCGATAAGTCATGAAAAAAGGCATGAGTATGAAGCATTAATAGAGGAAGAAAAGAAGAAATATATAAGTGATTCGGCCATAATATATATTCCGTTGTTAAATGTTGATCAGTTATATGATTTACATCACATCGAGAACTCTTTGAGTTATGATTACGATGGGACCATTCAGATGATAAATAAAACTGTCAAAGTAACAACGAAAAATGAAAAGGTGCTTTTTGCTACATTTTTGATATTACATGAGTTTGGGCATTGGCATGATTTTAACGAAAAAGGTAAGGTCCCTTATTTCTATAATGTACCAGAGGAGAAAGAACGTCGTCAAGTATTTGAGTTAAAACAAGATATAATGCAAAAGCTAGACGGAAAATCACGATTTACTTATAAAGATAAGCAATTGCTTATAAGGTATTTTACAGAATATCATGCAATACCTAGTGAAAAATATGCAGATGCATATGCTGTGAATCACTTGAACGATGCATATGAGAGAATCAAACAAACTGATATTTTATAAAAAGTAAGGCAACTAATAAAATTAGCTGTTTTTCTTTTGGAGGAAACATGCGAGGGTTAAAACGCAATAAAAAGGCACTTTGGTATCAGCTCTACAGTAATCATATTCCGGTCTATGAAACTGATCTGGACGGTAACATCATCTATGACCCGGTGACAGACGAACCGCTTCTGACAGGTGATTATGCGGTTGGATATGCAGACCCGGTAAAGTTCCGGGCGAATGTGTCCCCGGCCCGGTCCGAAGCCCAAACGGAGCCTTTCGGAGTGAATACGGATTATGATAAAGTGATTTGTTCCTGTGACCTTACGTTGCCGATTGATGAACTGTCACAAGTATTTGTTGACCGGAAGCCAGAGGGCGGTAAAGGAGCAGATTATAAGGTTGTTAAAGTAGCACGGAGTATTAATTCCGTGCTTTTTGCTATTAAACAGTTGCCAGACGGAGGTGCAGCGAATGGCTAAATACAGAAAGAAACCTGTTGAGATTGAAGCATTTGAATTTTGCAAAGATTTTATGAAAGTCGGAGCAAACTGTAAAGGTGTTCCAGATTGGGGCATATCTGCTTATGATGATGGCGTAATTTATTTTGATGATAAGGACGAGTGCTTTATTAAGACTTTGGAGGGCGACCATCACGTTAGCGTAGGCGATTACATCATTCAAGGTGTAAAGGGTGAATTATACCCGTGCAAGCCTGATATCTTCGAAGCAACATATGAAAAAGTCGGGCCATTGTCTCCTCTATTGGAATAAATCATGAGCAAGAAAGTAATCCGAGGAAACTTCTCATCAAAAGGAATCCAGGATATTATCAATCAGTTGGAACAGTATAAAGCAGACTTGCACAGGAAAGCCGAACTACTATGTCAGCGTCTGGCAGAAGCCGGCCAGACTGTGGCCCTACAAAGTATCAGCGAATCCCCCTTAGGTAAAACAATTACTCTTCGGGTGGAAATGGAGCCTAGGACAGACGGTTGCAAAGCTATTCTTGTAGCCACCGGACAAACGAAGTCCAATGACTACGGAACCATAAACACCTTGCTCCTCGTTGAATTTGGGAGTGGCATACACTACAATCATACTGAAAATCCCAAAGCACCAGAATTTGGTATGGGCGTAGGTACATTTCCAGGACAGAAGTGGGCTTTTAATGAATCTGGTTGGTGGTACTTTGGAGAGGATAACGAATGGCATCATTCATATGGTGTCAAAGCTACGATGCCAATGTATTCAGCGTCAGTTGAGATAAGAGAAAAAATAAAGGTAGTAGCTAAAGAAATCTTTGGCTAAGAAAATGAAGAAACATCAGGGTGTACCCTTGATGTCCTTTTTTTGTTAAGACACGGTGAAATGTCGTGTCTTATTTTTATATAAGGAGATGTGGTGTTTGGGTAAAAATGTATTAGGGCTTACTTCTGTGGATTATGAGAAATTATACAATGTGTGGAAAAATATGAAGCAAAGGTGCTATGACAAAAAGTCGGAAAGATATTATACATATGGTGCCAGAGGAATTGGGGTTTGTGATGAATGGATAGACAATTTTAAGGCCTTTGCAAAATGGGCATATGAAAATGGATGGAATCCTCAGTTGAGTATTGAGAGAAGAAACCTAAATGAAAGTTATAGCCCAGATAATTGTATGTTTATTACAATGAAAGAACAGGCAAGAAATAAAACCAGCAATGTAAGGATCATAATAAACGGCGTAGATAAATGTCTTGCGGAATGGTGTGAGATATATGGAGTCCCTTATAAGCGAGTGCATAGGCGATATTCATTTTATGGAATTAGAGAGCCGAGTGATTTGTTTTATGATGGTGATTTAAGAAGTCTTCATCACGCATAAGGAGGTGTTCCAGTAATGCTTGATATTTCTTCTCTGGTTTATACCCGGTTGGTGAGTGATGAGAAAATAAAAAAATACATCAAAGAGAGTGGCACAACAAAAAATGAGAAGCCGTCCGCTTTTCCCTATCTTTATTTCAAAAGCCTGGGACAGCCGACAACAAGCAGCTCCCTACAGAATAAGCAGTGTGCCATATCTGCTGATTTTGAAATTACCATTTATGATTCCGGTTCTTCCAGTAAGGCAAAGCAATTGATCTTCCTTGCCGCTGACATTATGATGGAACTAGGATTCATTTTGAAGTATGGTCCTTTGGAAGTAGACCGATCAAGCACATCAGAAGCCTATCGTTGGATTGCAAGGTTCCATAGGACCTATTGCGAGGGCGATTTGATATAAAAATATGAGCAATTATCTTTGAGCTTCGTCTAATGGCGAGGTTCTTTTTTATGCAAAAAGGAGGATATGACCTATGGCAAAAGCTGTAGATTTATCAACTGCTGGTATCCATGTCGGATATGGGATCGAAACAACAGCTGGAACAAAGCCCACAGCCTTTACTGATCTGCCGAATCCCAAAAGTATCCCTGACTTTAATCCGGAAGTGGGCAGCTATGATGTAACATCTTTAAACGATACCATCTGGAAACGGTATATTGATGGACTGAAAGATCCGGGCGGAGCTCTTGCAATCACGTTTGGTATGTCGCAGGTGTTCCTGGATATGTGGGAAGATCTTTGTGATGAGTACGATACGGCTCAAGAATCAAATAAGCGTATGTGGCTGGAGTTTTATCACCCGAGACTGACAAAGGCTTTTTACTTTACTTGCGTGCCAGCAAGATTAGGTTGGGCGGCTTCCGACGTTGACAATGCTTGGGATACCAGTGTATCTGTTACGCCAACCGGAGAAATCGGGTGGGATGATCCTATTGTACCAACTGAACCTTCGGAAGAACCTTAATAAATAAGTATGGGAGGTATTAAAATATGAGGATTTTAACGATTGGCGGTAAGGACTATAAAGTGGAATTTTCCTTTGAAGCTGCAGAGTATAAAGATTGTGTGGACAGTATATTTAAAGTCATTTCTGGCAGTTACATTATGAAGAATGGTCCAACTGATGAGAATGAAAAGATATCCGTTGCAACGGCCATTTTGAATGGAACATCTGATATGGTTTCAGACATTCCCAAAATCGCTGTTACGGCTCTTTATGCCGGCTTGCTGGAAAACAATCCGGTGGAAAACGAACAGGCAGCCAAAGCCCTATTTAAGCAGTTTGTCAAGGAGAATCCAGATGATGAGTGTGCTTCATTCTGGGGAATGTATGATTTCCTGAGAGACTGCATGGAAGAAGATGGTTTTTTCAAACTCACCGGAATGGACAAGGTAATTGCTCAGATGAGCGAAGCGGCGGAAGAACAGAAGTCCAAATCCGGGAAGATTCCACAGGATCACAAAAGGAAATCAACTTCCACAAAATAATCTGGGAACAGTATTTGCCAGAAGCATTAAATATGGGAGTTCCGTATGATTTATTCTGGCGGTTAAATCCTCGGAAGCTTCTGCCATTTGTAGAGGCCTTTCGAAGAAAGCGGCAACAACGTAGTGACGAAATGTGGCTCATGGGCCAGTATGTTGCTTCAGCTTTGGACGCTACTGTATGTAATGCAATGCCATTTATTAAAAGAAAGCGGAAAGGTAAGTATTTTGAAGAACCGATACGTGTAACACCAAAGACAGAAGAGGAAAAGCGGTCAGAAAGTGAAAAAGCCTTACAAGGCTTCATTTTTGCTGCTGGAACAATGGAAAATGATATGAAACGTAAAAAGAAGGGCGAGTGATGGACGAAAATTCACTCGCCTTTTTTTGTATGTGTAAAGGGCGGTGAAACCATGGCTGATGTAATTGACGATCTGAAAGTCCAAATAGATGCCAGTACGACCAGTGCTGACGCTAAAATAGACAAATTCATACAAAAGATGTTGAGCCTGCAATCTGCTTTATCCGGGATAGAAATGTCCGGAGCGAGTCAGGTGGCCTCTGGAATAAATCAGATTGCTTCATCTATCCAAGGCTTTAATGAGCGGACTAAAACTGCGGATTTTTCCAGAGTGACCAGTGGCCTTAATAAACTGGCGGCGGTTGATGTTCAAGGAGTAAGCAATACGGCTCACGCTATGGAAAGCTTTTCAAATAGTATAAATGGTATTGGAAATCTTAAATTTGATACGGAAACTCTGACTAATGTTGCAAATTCCATTTCAAAGCTGGGACGTGCTTCGGTCACGGAAGCAACGCAGAATCTGGAGTTTTTAAAAACCAGTATGGCCGATTTTGTTTCTGGAATGAACAATGTTGGTAGTCTGAACTTTAATCCGGATTCTCTCTATAAACTGGTATCCTCAATAAGCAGATTAGGTGGTGTAAATGCCACACAGGCAGTACAGAACCTTCCACAGATTTCAACTTCTCTGCACAGTTTTGTATCCAGTATGAATTCCGTTGGTAGTGTTTCGTTTAATATCGAGGGACTGAATAATCTTGTAAACAATATTAGCCGTCTTGGCGGCACAAAGGCCACACAGGCCGCAGCAAACCTTAAGCCAATTAAAGATCAGCTTTTAAGGTTTGTAAGTGGCATGAACGGGATAGGTGCGCTCAGTTTTGATACAAGTGGGCTGGCAAATCTCGTTTCTTCAATAACAAAACTAGGAGGAAAGACAGCTACAGCGGCTATACCAAATATTCAGCAATTAGGCACAGCCTTGTCACAGTTGATGGCAACATTATCCCGTGCACCAGTGGTTAGCCAAAACCTTATCCTAATGACCAATGCACTGGCCAACTTGGCTTCCAATGGTTCTAAGGTATCAAGTGCAAGTCGCGCAATGGTAAACGGTCTAAATACTTATTCTCGAAGTGCAGGAAGGGCAGGGAAAAGCACAAAAGGACTCGTTTCTCAGATTGGCCTGTTTTATGCGAAATGGTTCATGATAATTCGAGGAATGAAAAGCCTATGGAAAGCCACAGAATCATCTATGGATTACATAGAAACCCTAAACTATTTCGATGCCGCGTGGGGACAAGTTGCCGACGCTGGAGTAAAAAGTTGGGAGAAGTTCGGCTATGAATCAGCAGAAGCTTATGCCGCTTCATTTAGTAAACGTGCACAGGAGTTAACTGGGAAAATGTCCGGCTTCATGGCAGATGAGAATGGGAATTTGAAATCTACCGGCGCAGTTAGTCTTGGTATTGATCCAGAAAGGCTTATGAATTATCAAGCTACTTTTGGACAGATGGCTTCCTCTATGGGTGTTGCCTCTGAAACGGCCCTGCAGCTATCAAACGCTCTATCTATGATAGGAGCTGACCTTGCATCTGTACGAAATATGAAGTTTGAAGATGTATGGGAAGATATGGCTTCCGGCATGGTCGGTATGAGTCGGACTCTAGATAAATACGGTGTTAATATTCGTAATGTAAATCTACAAGAGAAATTATCTGATCTCGGTATTAATGCAAAAATAACTGCTTTAAATCAGCAGGATAAGGCATTATTGAGAGGAATTATATTACTGGATTCCACCCGTTACGCCTGGGGAGACTTGGCAAATACACTTGATGCGCCCTCGAATCAGTTACGACTTCTGCAATCTAATTTTGCAAACCTTGCAAGGACGATAGGCAACTTGTTCCTGCCTATTGTTGCGAAAGTACTTCCTTATATTAATGCCTTGGTAATAGCTGTACAGCGGTTATTTTCATGGATAGGAGGTCTTCTAGGAATCAAGGTTGGAGATTTTAGTTCTTCTATTGGTTCGGCGGCTACAGATTTAAGTGGCATGGAGGACGCAGCTGACGGCATTGCAGACAGCACAGGTGATGCCGCAAAGAACACAAAGAAGATGGCCGATAACCTTCAGGGGTTTGATGATTTGAATGTTGTAAGCTCAGGTAATGCTGGAAGTGGTGGTTCTGGAGGTTCCGGCGGAGCAGGGGGCAATCTTTTAGATGACGCTTTCCTGGACGCGTTTTCTGAATACCAGAAAGCATGGGATGTTGCTTTTGCTAATGTGGAAAACAATGCACAGGCTATGGCAGACAGGATTGTAAATGCGTTCAAGTCTGGTGATTATTTTGGCATAGGCAAATATATTAGCGATGGTTTGACCGGAGCATTAGAAAACATAAACTGGCCGGCTGTTTATTCTATTGCCAGTGGCTTCGGTACAGGGCTTGCAGAGTTCTTTAACGGCCTTATTACACCAGAACTGTTTGGAGCTGTAGGTAAGACGATTGCCGGGGCTTTAAATACTGCCTTGTACGCGGCACTTGCTTTTGGAATAGCCTTTGACTGGACGAACCTGGGCAATTCAATTGCCAGTGGGATTAACAATTTCTTTACTACGTTTGATTTTGCCTCTGCCGGGTCCACTTTAAATGTCTGGGCCAAAGGTCTATTAGACGCATTAATAGCAGCACTGGATAATACAGATTGGTCTCTAATAGGGATTAAGATAGGTACATTCCTTGAATCCATTGATTTTCTTGAAATCGGTGGCAAAGTAGGAGAAGCCATATGGAAAGCTATAGGAGCTGGAATTGATCTCTGGAAAGGATCTTTTAGTGCAGCACCAGTTGAAACAACAATTCTTACGACTTTTGGACTTTTACAATTTACGGGGCTTGGAAAGTTACTGTCTGCAAAGATAATGACTTCTATCAGTAAAGGATTGACTTTTTCCGGTATTGGGAAATTACTGGCCAAGGCATTTCCAAGCAGTGCCATTATAACCACGATAACTACAACTATGGCTGAAACAGGGGCTTCTTTGCCGTCTGTATTAATGGGGTTAATTTGGGTTCCCATAAAGACATTTTTTACAACAACAATACCTGGATTAATAGTTGGAGCAATAAGTGGGTTAGGAACAGCCATAGTAAGCGGAGTTGTTGCCCTTGCGTCAGCACTTGGGATAAGTGTAGCTGCGGCTGGTGCTCTTGTAGTTGCGGCTGTGGCAGCAGTAGTAGCTGGAGTCGTTTACACGGTCACTCATTGGGATGAAATAAAAGAGTTTTGGACGCAGACAGTTCCGGCGTGGTGGAATGATACTGTAATTCCGTTTTTTGAATCTATTCCAGAAAAGCTTTCCTCTGTATGGGAACTTGTAAAAACTACTGCTTCAAGTAAGTGGGATGGTTTTATCGAATATTTGACTGGCCTGCCAGAAAAAGTGGGCAGTGTCATTGAAGATATCGCTGATTGGTTTAACGAATTGCCGGAGAAGCTTGGATATGCGTTAGGATATGCTTTAGGAACTGTGACAAGATGGGGAGTGGATTTATTCACCTATTTATCAAAGAAAATACCTGAAATTATAGCTTCTGTGGTGAAATGGTTTTCAGAGATGCCAGGGAAAATCTATTCTGGAATTTCTACATTTATAACCAAAGTTGCAACATGGGGGACTGAAACTTACAATGTATTTAACCAGAAAGTATCAGAAGTAATTGCCGGCACTGTGAAATGGTTCTCTGAAATGCCGGGTAAGATATATGATACGATAATAAAAATAAAAGAGAAAATATCTACATGGTCTACCAATACCATATCATACTTTAAGACAGAGGTCCCAACTATCATTGACAAGGTAATAGAGTTTTTTGGAGAATTACCGAAGAAAATGATTACTGTGGGTGAAAACGTCATTAAAGGTCTATGGGAAGGCATTACGAATTTGACGGACTGGTTAGGAACTGGCATTGCTACTTTTGCCCAAGGTGTAATAGATGGGTTTAAAAAAGGATTTGATGAGCACTCACCGTCAAAAAAGGCGTTTCAGATTGGTGACTACTTTACTGTAGGACTAATGAATGGTATTATAGATAAATTTGGTGTCATATATTCAAAAGTAGGTTCTTTTGCTGACAAACTGACAGATTATGATATATCTCTGCCATCAATAGATACCAACGTACAAGTCAGCAGGGAATTCTTTGACATGGTAGATACAAAAGCCTCTGTTTCCTACGATACCCCTTCTTATGATTTTAAGGCCGGTATATCTGCAGAGTTGAATGCAGCATTATCCGGAATCATTGATTATGAGAAGATGGCAAATACTATGGCACCTATTGTGGCAAAAGCATTGGAGAATGCAGATATTAAAGCTAAAATTGGTCAACAAGATGTATGGAAAAGTACAGAAGATAGTTGGAATAAAAAATATAACATGACTGGTAAATCGCCATTACCAGTTTAAGATCTAAAGGCCATAGACTGTCATATGTGGATAGACTATGGCCTTTTTTATTTAGACATTCATAAATATCAGTTCTGTATTAAACCGCTTCATTCTGAGTACAAAAAAACTACCAGCTTAATACTGATAGTTAGTAGTTTTCTCGTATTTAATTTTTTGCTTATCGTTCTATTTTTGGGGAAAACACCTAAAAATTATCAAATTATTATCGGGGTCTAAAAAGCTCATATTCCTTGCCCCCCACGGTCTTACGGTTGGTGGTTCAATAATTTGGATACCAAGTGCTTTTAATCTCTTAAACTCTACATCTACATCATCAACTGTAAAAGCAATACAGATGTTATGTAGGTTCGCATCTCGCTCTATCCCGTCATTATAAACAGTCAGTGTTGTATCCTCCGATATGATAAATTGGTGATTATTATCGTCACTGCCATTATCGATATCAAATAATATTTTATAAAAATTTGATAATCGGATAACATCATTTGTCAATAAACATACTTCTCCCACTTTCATTTCGACTCCCCCAATGTTTTTGAAATAAATACTTATGAGTAGAATATCACCATACCTACTAACTATCAATATTAAGTTTTCAATGTACGATAAATCAGTTAAATCTTAATTGCATTATTTGACTTATTCCTATAGTTTTGTATAATCAATATGTGAGAATAATTCACTGAAAGGAGCTTTTATGTTTAAAAAAGGTTTTCATATTGATTTAGAAGAGTCGTTAACATATCCATCTACAAAAGTAATCTGTTCATGCATAGAAAAGTATGCAAAATCAACTGGAGAGAAACTAGTTTTTATAAATACACAAAAGCCTATAACTTTTCACCTTAATGATATACCTTATATTGCTGAAGTTTCTATGATTCGTGGCGGGTACTATATTCATTGCAAGGAGAATTAGTAGTATTACTATTCGTTCATCGGAATTATTCTCACAAATAAATAGCAATTTAGAAAATAAATTTACGGACAGTACCGTACCATTTACCATATCGTCACTGGCTACGGGCGCAAGTGCGCAATTTGTAATACCAGATAAAACAGGATACTTATTAGTATCCACCATGTTCGCATTACCCGGGGCGAGTACACAAAGCATTATAATAAAGCATATTTACCGTCAAACAATAGTGGTTACGAACTTGTCAGGGTCTACCATATCCAGTCAAGACTTGAATGTGTATTGTATGTGGAAAAAGGCCTAAATGATCATTTCCATGAAAACCAAGCTGCCGGATTTCCAACGTATTGCCTGACTTTTATCCCGTTATCGGCAAAACCCAAAATAATCTGTGTTCTGTATGCTGCGACAGGCAACTGTATAAATCCCGTGTATGATGTCCCTTCTGGCGCACCTGATATTGTGCTAGCGGCATCTATAGCGTAATAGCCTGGGTTTATGTCAAGACGGCTTAAATTTCCAGTGATTTTACCCATGTAAACAAGGGGAAATTGCATAGCGTTTAAATTGCTATTTAATTCCAATAATAATGTACAGTGTATTCACTGATATCAATTTAGTGTTAATGATCTGAAACAAAAAGAAGTAATTAACATCTGTGACTGCAGACGTCTGGGCTATGTTGGTGATGTGGATTTTGACATGGAAACAGGTTGCCTTTTAGCCATTATTGTGCCTGGGCCAGGTTGCTTTTGCGGATTTTTGGTCAGGGAAAGGGAATATGTGATCCCCTTCTGTGACATCAGGCAGGTTGGTCCGGATATCATCCTTGTAAATGTGGATTTGGATAAAGCAACGGAAAAATGCGGGATATAAGGAGGATGGGCTTGCGGATCTGAGGATTGTACGTTATGATATATATACTATAAAGAAGTTTGATTGGTATTTGCTTTCATGAAGTAAATTATGCCAATGAAATTACAGTCCGTGAGACAGGAGGACCCAAAACGTGAAATGCCCATTTTGCAATGAAGCAGATACAAAGGTCATTGATTCCAGACCGGCAGACGACAACAGTTCCATCAGACGCCGCAGACAGTGTGAGAAATGCGGAAAACGGTTTACTACCTATGAGAAGCTGGAGACCATGCCTCTCATGGTAATTAAAAAAGATAATTCCAGAGAGGTTTACGACCGTTCAAAAATAGAATCAGGAATTCTTCATTCCTGCCATAAACGTCCGGTATCATCACAGCAGATTGATTCCATGGTAGATGAGATAGAAACCCAGGTATTTAACCGGGAGGAAAAGGAAGTGGAAAGCACGGTGATCGGAGAGCTTGTTATGAAAAAGCTGCAGGAAGTGGATGAGGTAGCTTATGTGCGCTTTGCTTCCGTATACCGGGAATTTAAAGACGTGAATACGTTTATGGAAGAAATAGGAAAACTGTTAAAGAAGTAGGAGATTTATGCTTAGAATATTTTATCCGGATGAAGACGCGGCTTCTGCATATGACATACCTTTTGAAAAGTTATATAAGAGCGGGATAAGAGGCGTTATTTTTGATATTGACAATACTCTGGTACCTCATGACGCACCTGCGGATGAAAGGGCTAAGAAGCTGTTTTTACGGCTGCATGAGCTTGGGATGGAAACCTGCCTTCTTTCCAATAACAAGGAGCCGAGAGTAGCTGCCTTTGCCAGGGCTGCGGGAAGTCCCCGCTACATTTATAAAGGAAACAAGCCGGGGCGAAGAGGATACTTAAGGGCCATGGAATTAATGGGTACGGACGTAAAACGGACGGTGTTTGTAGGAGACCAGCTTTTCACCGATGTTTATGGTGCAAAGAGAGCAGGAATCCACAGCATCCTGGTTAAACCGATTCATCCAAAGGAAGAAATCCAGATCGTTTTAAAACGAGTTTTAGAAGCAGTCGTACTGTATTTTTACCACAGGGATAAGAAAAAACAAAAATGATGGGCATCAAAAGTGGGAATATTTCCGGCGGGTAAAAGACCCCTCAACCGGTTATAATACGGATGAAACGGTCCGGACAAGCCGGCTGATCCAAAACATACAGGATATTACAAACGAGCCCCTGATTTGCGGACATTAGAAAGAAACTGCCGGACATGCCTTTGGGAGATATCTTTTCGCAAAAAACGTGTGGGCAGAAAAGGCGGTAGGAGGATATGAAAATTCTTGTTTTAAACGGGCCGAATCTGAATTTTTTAGGGATACGGGAAAAGGGAATATACGGAACAGAGGATTATCATGCTCTGGTATCCATGCTGGAGGAAAAAGCCCGGAGAGAAGGCCATGAACTGGAGGTCTATCAGAGTAATTATGAAGGCGGAATCATCGATAAGATTCAGGAGGCATATCACAACGGGACAGAAGGGATCATCATCAATCCCGGAGCCTTTACCCATTACAGCTATGCCGTTAGAGATGCGCTGGGTTCTGTAGAGATTCCCAAGGTTGAAGTCCATATATCCAATGTCCATAAAAGGGAGGAGTTCCGCCATACATCAGTGACTGCTCCCGTTTGTACGGGACAGGTAGTTGGGCTGGGGCTTAAAGGATACGCTCTGGCAATGGATTTTTTAACAGGAAAATAAGCCCTTTGATTCAAAGAAAAGGGAGATATTTGTAAAAAACGGTTGAAAATGTGTTTGTTATAGTATAGAATATAAAAGGTTAAGAAGAGAAATTCAAGGAGGAATATCATTTATGATATCAGCGGGTGATTTTAGAAACGGTATCACATTGGAGATCGAGGGTACTGTATATCAGATTATGGAGTTCCAGCATGTAAAACCTGGAAAGGGTGCTGCGTTCGTAAGAACTAAGATTAAAGATGTGGTAAACGGTGGCGTTGTAGAGCGCACATTCCGCCCGACAGAAAAGTTCCCACAGGCAAGAATCGACAGATTAGACATGCAGTATCTGTATGCCGATGGCGATCTTCATAACTTTATGGACACCAATACCTATGAGCAGGTAGCACTAGCGCCGGATGTAATCGGTGATGCGTTAAAGTTTGTGAAAGAGAATGAGACGGTTAAGGTATGCTCTTATAATGGTAAGGTGTACTCCGTAGAGCCTCCGTTATTTGTGGAACTGGTCATTACAGATACAGAGCCGGGATTTAAGGGCGATACTGCCCAGGGCGCGACCAAGCCAGCTACGGTTGAAACCGGTGCAGTGGTATACGTTCCATTATTTGTTGATCAGGGTGATAAGATTAAGATTGATACACGTACAGGTGAATACCTGTCCAGAGTTTAATCAGAAAGAAAAGGACCGGGCTGCCCGGTCTTTTTTGCTGTGTTGTGCCAGGTATGTGTAATACATAAAAGAACGCTCCTTTTTGGAAAAAGTGAGGATTGTCCGCCCCATAACTTAAAAAGGAGCTTATTTTATTGAAATGAGAAAATATGTTTCTCTATTTGACCTCTGAGGTAAATTTGTACGATCCAGTAAAAGAATTTGATTTTTAAGATCAGTTGTAATATAATTAGTATTTAGCTTAGAAATATCTGGAATAGAAAAAGGAGACCAGGGACCGATGAAGAAGATTCTTGATTTGATTACGGCAGAGATGAAGGCAGCGTTTGCGGACTGCGGATACGATGAGGCTTATGCAAAGGTGACCTTATCCAACCGCCCGGATCTTTGCGAATACCAGTGCAACGGAGCTATGGCAGCTGCCAAGGCTTATAAAAAGAAACCGTTTGATATTGCAACGGAAGTGGTGGCAAAGCTTGCGGCCAGCCGTATATTTGCCGCAGTGGATGCGGTGATGCCGGGATTTATCAATTTAAAACTTGATTCGGATTATCTTGCAGAATATATGAATGGCATGGCCGGTGAAGAGCAGTGCGGTTGTGAAAAAACGGAAGATCCCAAAACGATCGTGGTGGATTACGGCGGCGCCAATGTGGCAAAACCGCTGCACGTAGGCCATCTCCGCTCTGCTATTATCGGGGAAAGCATTAAGAGGCTGGGCCGTTTTCTTGGACATCATGTCATCGGAGATGTTCATCTTGGCGACTGGGGCCTCCAAATGGGGCTGATCATTGAGGAGCTTAAGGACAGAAAGCCGGAGCTTCCCTATTTTGATGAATCCTATGAAGGAGAGTATCCAAAGGAAGCGCCCTTTACCATCAGCGAGCTGGAGGAAATCTATCCGGCGGCCAGTGCAAAAGCCAAGTCTGATGAGGGATTCAGCACAAGAGCCCATGACGCCACTTTAAAGCTTCAAAACGGTTTTAAGCCTTACCGCGCCATCTGGCAGCATATTATAGAAGTATCTGTGACAGATTTAAAGAAAAACTATGGAAATCTCAATGTTTCCTTTGATTTATGGAAAGGGGAAAGCGATGCGGAACCCTATATTACAGATTTGATTAAAGAGCTGGAGGACAAGGGACTTGCTTATGAAAGCCAGGGAGCCCTTGTAGTGGATATTGGAGAAGAGGGAGATTCCAAAGAACTTCCGCCTTGTATCGTAAGAAAATCCGACGGTGCGGCCCTTTATTCCACATCTGATCTTGGAACCATCATTGAGCGGGAAAAAGAGATAAGGCCTGACTGGTATATCTATATCACAGATAAGCGCCAGGAACTTCATTTTATTCAGGTATTCCGTGTGGCGAAAAAGGCCGGCTTTGTGTCACAGGATAAGAAGATGTCCCATCTTTGCTTCGGTACCATGAACGGAAAGGACGGAAAGCCCTTTAAGACAAGGGATGGGGGCGTCATGCGTCTGGAAACCCTCATATCAGACATCAGCCAGGCTGCTTATGAAAAGATCATGGAGAACCGTACCGTTTCTGAGGCAGAAGCAGAAGAAACATCAAAGATCGTTGGAATGGCGGCCTTAAAGTATGGGGATCTATCCAATCAGGCCTCAAAGGACTATGTGTTTGATATGGACCGTTTTGTATCCTTTGAAGGAAACACCGGCCCTTACATCCTTTATACCATTGTAAGGATCAAGTCCATTCTGGCAAAGTACCAGGGTCTTGAAGATAAGTACCAGGGAGAAGAGAAGATTCTTGCTGCTGCAACGGAGGCGGAAAAAGATCTGATGCTTCAGCTTTCCAGATACAATGAAATTATGGAAACAAGTTTTGGGGAGCTTGCACCCCATAAGATATGCCAGTACATTTATGAGCTTGCCAATGCCTTTAACCGTTTTTATCATGATACAAAGATCATATCTGAAGAGAATAAAGAGCGGCAGGCATCCTGGATCCGTCTGATCAGGCTTGCCAAGGATGTATTGAATGCTTGCATCGGCGTATTGGGAATTGAGGCGCCGGAACGAATGTAAATGGTGAACGGATGTGAGGAACTATGAAAGTATCACACTTGACGACAAATACCTTTTGGAAGGGCGAATCAGGCGTCAGGGCCCTGGTAGAGGACCAGGGAAAGGAATATAGGGCAAGTCTGCATATCAAGGGTAGTCAGGTTTTTGACTACTCTTGTTCCTGTGCTCAGGGAAATTCCTACCGGGGCATGTGCCCCCATTGCATGGCCCTGTTAGAAGCTTATAAAGAGCAGGAATCGGAAAATCAGGGAAGGCCGGTAGCCACCTCCCAGCAGGCAAGAGCCATGATCCGGGAATATACCAACAGGGAGGTATCCCGCATCATGGGCGAGGGGGAAGAAGAGCAGGTAAAGCTTGACCTGTCCCTTCTGGTCAGCCGCAGGGAAGTGAAGCTGGAGTTTAAGCTGGGAAGAGACCGGCTCTACATGGTCAAGGATTTAGCTTCCTTTGCAAATGCGGTGGAGAACGGCACATATGTGGAGTACGGTAAAAATCTGGCATTCCATCACAGTCCTTCTGCCTTTGTAAAGGAAAGCCGTCCTCTTTTGGAATTCGTTCTGGAGATCGTGGATTCTTACTGTGAACATTATGAGCAGTTTCAGAAAAGTTCTTTTTCCACAAAACCTGTCCTGCGGTTTTTGAATTTAAGCCGGGCAAACCGGGACCGTTTTTTTAGGATCATGATGGGGAAGACCCTGGAAATTGAGGATTACAAGGGACAGAAGCGGCAGCTTGCGGTGGTGGACCGAAATCCTGATTTAACGGTCGTGGTAAAGCGCCAGGGACGTGAAGGGGTATTGGTGTCCATTGACCGGGATTTACTGGCCTTTGAAGGCGAACACCGTTTCTATCTTGCAGATACAAAGTACTTATATTGCTGTGACCAGTCCTGCAGTGAGGCTCTTTCCGTGTTTCTCAAGCAGATGATGGAAGGGTATAAAGCCTCCTATGAAACGGAAATCAACAACAAGGATATGCCTCTTTTTTACGAGAGGGTTTTAAAGAGGATCGCCGCCTATTGCACCATTGACTCCAGGGAAGTGGATCTGGAGAACTATAAACCGGATGAGCTGAAAGCCCGGTTTGATTTTGATTCTGACGGGCCTGACGAGCTGGTTCTAAGGCCGACCCTTTCTTATGGAGATTATTCTTTCCAGCCGGTAGAGGATGAACGCCTTCCCCGTACCGTATGCCGGGATATACCGGGAGAGTTCCGCATCAGCCGCTTAATAACCAGGTATTTTAAATACAAGGAATATGAATCAGAATATCCTGCCATCCGGGATGATGAGGAAGCGGTATACCGGCTGTTAAGTTCAGGCATCAGTGAGTTCATGTCATTGGGAGAGGTGTATTTTTCCGAATCCTTTAAGAAATTAAAGATCCTGCCGCCTCCCAAGGTATCCATCGGAGTACGGAGCACGGGAAACTGGCTGGAGCTGAGTGTGGATACTGACGGTTTGTCAGGAGAGGATTTGACCAGGCTTTTGGAGGTTTACAGCCAGAAAAAAAAGTATTACCGGTTAAAAAGCGGGGAGTTTATTAGTCTTGACGATAATGGACTTTTAACGGTTGCAAAACTGGTGGAGGGTTTGTCCGCAGATCCGGGAGCGCTGAACAAGTCTTTTCGCCTTCCAAAATACAGAGCCCTTTATTTAGACAGTCTTTTGAAAGAAGGAAACGGCATAACCCTTTACAGAGACCAGCTTTATAAAGCCGTGGTCAGAGGAATGAAGTCTGTTGAGGACAGCGATTTTGAAATTCCCCAGCCTCTCCGCCATGTGCTGAGAGGATATCAAAAGACGGGATACCGCTGGCTTAAAACCCTGGACAGCTATGGTTTTGGAGGAATCCTGGCCGATGACATGGGACTTGGAAAGACTATTCAGGTCATTGCCCTGCTTCTTGATGAAGCAGGAAAAAAGGAGCATACCACCTCCCTCATCGTCTGTCCGGCCTCCCTGGTGTATAACTGGGAAAATGAGTTCCGTATCTTTGCCCCTTCCCTTAAAGTGGTGACAGTCACCGGCATGGCCGGGGAACGGGAAGAACTGTTAAACCATGGGGATGAACAAGATGTGCTGATCACTTCCTATGATCTTCTGAAACGGGATGTTGATCTTTACAAAAGCAGGTCCTTCCGGTTTCAGATCATTGATGAGGCCCAGTACATTAAAAATGCGTCCACTCAGAGCGCCAGAGCGGTAAAGAACATTGATGCAAAGAACCGGTTTGCATTGACCGGTACTCCCATTGAAAACCGTCTGTCCGAGCTGTGGAGCATTTTCGATTTCCTTATGCCTGGATTTCTGTTCAACTACCGGAAATTTAAAAAAGAGTATGAGCTGCCCATTGTCAGGGATCAGGAAAAAACGGTGCTGGAAAGCCTTCACCGCCTGATCGGTCCCTTCCTTTTAAGGCGGCTTAAGAAGGATGTGTTAAAAGAGCTGCCGGATAAGCTGGAAACAACTGTGTATTCTGCCTTTGACAAGGAACAAAAGGAGCTGTATGCGGCAAATGCATTCCGCTTAAAGCAGGAGCTTGAACGTCTGGAAGGCAGATCGGGAAAGGATAACATTCAGATCCTTTCGGCGCTTACCAGGCTCAGGCAGATCTGCTGCGATCCCCATTTATGCTATGAGAATTACAAAGGGGAATCGGCAAAGCTGGAAACCTGCATGGATTTAATCCGCAACGGTGTGGAGGGAGGCCATAAGATCCTGCTCTTTTCCCAGTTTACTTCCATGCTGGATATCATCGAACAAAGGCTGAAAAAAGAAGCTTTTTCTTACTACATGCTGACAGGGTCAACTCCCAAGGAGGAGAGGCTCCATATGGTGAATTCCTTTAAAGATGATAAGGTTCCCCTGTTTCTCATTTCCCTCAAAGCAGGGGGCACAGGCCTTAACCTGACTGCTGCCGATGTGGTCATACACTTTGACCCATGGTGGAATGTGGCGGCTCAGAACCAGGCAACGGACCGGGCTCACCGGATCGGTCAGGAGAAGCAGGTGAGCGTATTCAAACTGATCACAAAAGGCACCATTGAGGAAAATATTTTAAAGCTTCAGGAATCTAAGAAGGATCTGGCGGAACAGATTATAACGGAAGGAACCGTATCTCTAAGCAATCTGACCAAAGAGGATCTGCTGGGGCTTTTGGATATTTAGAGAAACTGCATTTAAAAATGAATGCATTTCTATAAATGATAAGAAAGAAAGGATGGATGAGTGATGAAAGTGCTGATGTTAAACGGAAGCCCTCATGAGAGAGGCTGTACCAACCGCGCCCTTCTTGAGGTGGAAAGGGCGTTGAATGAGGAGGGCATTGAGACAGAAATTTTCCATGTAGGGAGCCAGTCTGTCCATGGCTGCATTGCCTGTCAAAAGTGTTCAGAAACAGGAAGGTGCGTATTTACTTATGATATGGTCAACCAGGTGCTGGAGGAAATGGAAACAGCTGCAGGACTGGTCGTAGGCTCCCCGGTTCACTATGCTTCCCCTAACGGCACTGTGGTTTCCTTCCTGGACCGTTTGTTTTATGCGGGAAGGAATTTTGCCTTTAAGCCCGGGGCAGCCGTTGTATCCGCCAGGAGGGCAGGAACCACCGCATCTCTTGATGTTTTAAACAAATATTTTACCATCGCACAGATGCCGGTAGTTTCTTCCTCTTACTGGAACATGGTACACGGATTTACCCCTCAGGAGGTGGAGCAGGATTTGGAAGGGCTTCATACCATGAGGACTCTCGGCAAAAATATGGCATGGCTGTTAAAATGCCTGGAGGTGGGAAAAGCCGCAGGAATCAGCTTTCCAGCCAGGGAAGAAATTCCCAGAACAAATTTTATCCGGTAACAAGGAAAAAATCCCCTTTACTTTTTCTTTTCATAGTGTATAATAAAAAAAGCACTAGATATAGTGATACCAATACATAAGACACAAAATATAGAAGAGGTAAAGGTGACAGGAATGATTAAGGTTCAAAAGCGAGACGGCAGAATTGTAGAGTATGACAGAGAAAAGATCGTTACGGCTATCCGGAAGGCAAATGCAGAAGTGGAAGCATGTGAGCAGGCCGGTGAGGAAATGATCGATGGGATACTGGATTATGTGGAGAGCCGCGTGGAGGATGTGATCAACGTTGAGACCATTCAGGATATGATTGAGATCGGTCTTGTAAATAAAAATAAATACACACTTTCCAAGAAGTATATCATATACCGTTACCAGAGAGCGCTTCTTAGGAAAGCGAATACAACGGATGAGTCCATTCTCAAGCTGATCAAGAACGAAAACAAGGAGCTGGCAGAGGAAAATTCCAACAAGAATACCATACTGGCTTCCACTCAGAGGGATTATATTGCGGGAGAAGTGTCCAGGGATCTGACAAAGAGGATGCTCCTTCCCGAGAGGATTTCCCTTGCCCATGAACAGGGAGCAATTCATTTCCATGATGCGGATTATTTCGTGCAGCCGATTTTTAACTGCTGTCTGATCAATATCGGTGACATGCTGGATAACGGCACCGTTATGAACGAAAAGATGATCGAAAGCCCCAGAAGCTTTCAGGTGGCATGTACCGTCATGACCCAGATCATTGCGGCTGTTGCCAGCAATCAGTACGGCGGTCAGTCTGTGGATATCCGGCATCTGGGAAAATACTTGAGAAAAAGCAATGATAAATTCCATAACCAGATCCGTGAAGAATTCGGAGATACGGTCACTGGGGAAATGGTGGAGAAGATGGCGGCCATCCGTTTAAGAGACGAGCTGAAATCCGGCGTCCAGACCATTCAATACCAGATCAATACCTTAATGACGACCAACGGACAGGCACCTTTTGTCACTCTGTTTTTATACCTTGATGAAAAGGATGAATACATCAGGGAGAATGCCATGATCGTGGAGGAAGTCCTCCGCCAGAGGCTGGAAGGAATCAAGAACGAAGCGGGAGCTTATGTCACGCCTGCCTTCCCCAAGCTGATATATGTGCTTGATGAGAACAACTGCTTAAAAGGCGGAAAATACGATTATATAACCAAGCTGGCAGTGAAATGCTCCTCCAAGCGTATGTATCCGGATTACATTTCCGCAAAAAAAATGCGGGAGAATTACGAAGGAAATGTATTCAGCTGTATGGGCTGCAGAAGCTTTCTGTCTACCTGGAAGGATGAGAACGGTAATTACAAGTTTGAAGGAAGATTCAATCAGGGTGTGGTAAGCTTAAACCTGCCCCAGATCGGAATTCTGGCTAAAGGAGATGAGAATACGTTCTGGAAGCTTTTGGATGACCGCTTAAGTCTGTGCTACGAAGCCCTGATGTGCAGGCATAAGTCTCTGGAAGGAACTATTTCCGACGTGAGCCCCATTCATTGGCAGTATGGTGCCATTGCAAGGCTTAAAAAGGGAGAAAAGATCGATCCCCTGCTTCGCGACGGCTATTCCACCATTTCCTTAGGATACATTGGCCTTTATGAGATGACAAAGCTCATGAAGGGGGTCAGTCATACGGCTCCGGAAGGAGAAGAATTCGCCCTTCGCGTCATGAACTATATGAAAAATGCTGTTGACCAGTGGAAAGAGCAGACCGGTCTTGGCTTTGGCTTATACGGGACGCCTGCAGAATCTCTTTGCTACCGGTTTGCAAAAATCGACCGGGAGCGTTTCGGTATCATACCGGATGTCACGGATAAAGGATATTACACCAACTCCTATCACGTTGATGTGCGGGAATCCATTGATGCGTTCAGCAAATTCAATTTTGAAAGCCAGTTCCAGGAGATTTCTTCCGGCGGGGCCATCTCCTATGTGGAGGTTCCCAACATGCAGAACAATTTAGAAGCAATGGAAGAAGTGGTAAAATTCATTTTCGATAACATCCAGTATGCAGAATTTAACACCAAATCAGATTATTGTCAGGAATGCGGCTTTGACGGGGAGATCATCATCAACGACGACATGGAATGGGAATGCCCTCAGTGCCATAACAAAGACAAGAAGCGGATGAATGTGACCAGAAGAACCTGCGGATACTTAGGAGAAAACTTCTGGAACACCGGAAAGACAAAGGAGATCAAATCCAGAGTCCTTCATCTGTAGGAGGCATGCCATGAATTATGCCACCATAAAGCCTACAGATGTAGCAAACGGTCCGGGAGTCAGGGTGTCCTTGTTTGTCAGCGGGTGCAATCACCGGTGCAGGGAATGCTTTAATTCAGAAGCCTGGGATTTCCATTACGGCCAGGAATACGGGCCGGAAATTACAGAAAAGATACTGGGATATTTGGACCATACCTACATTGCCGGTTTAAGCCTTCTGGGAGGTGAACCCATGGACCCGGCAAACCAGAAAGGGATTCTGCCTCTGGTGGAGAAGGTAAAGGAACAGTTTCCGGAAAAGACGATCTGGTGTTACACTGGATATGATTTTGAAAAGGATATCCTGGGAGACATGGGGGAAAGGCTTCCGGAGACAAAGAGGATTTTAGCCTGTCTGGATGTTCTGGTAGACGGAAAGTTTGAAGTGGAGAAAAAGAATCTAAGGCTGCGGTTTAGAGGATCATCCAATCAGCGGATCATTAAAGTGCAGGAATCTCTTTCTTTGAGGGAGATTGTGCTTTGGGAATAAGATAACAGGGTATTTTGCCGTTTACCGTAAGGGCGGCGGCAAAATACCCTGTTTTTTTTACCTCATCAAGCAGCGAAGCGGAGGGTCCACCCCCATGGAGGGCAATGCTGTAAACTTACACTTGACGGCGCACCAAAGAAATGATATATTTGTATGTACAAACAAAGGAGGTATTATTTTGGATTGCAATTTCGAGACAAAGGATCAGGAATGTAAGCTTAATGGCTGCCTGTTTTTTACTTCCACAAAACTGGCCCGGGAATTGGGAAGAATTGCGGATGAAGCCTTCCGCAAAACAGGGTTATCCCCAAGCCATGCAATACTCCTGTATATAGTAAACTTAAGAGGCGGCATACCTCAGAAGGAAATTGGTGAAACACTGCATTTGACACCTTCTACCATAACCCGTCTGCTTGAGCGGCTTGAGCGAAATGAGTTTATTGTAAAGAAATCGGAAGGAAAGAATGTATATCTTTGTACGACGCCAGAAGGCCTGGCACTGCAAAGTGATATTATAACAGCGTGGAATATGCTTCAAGGCAAGTACGAGGATGTATTGACAGAAGAAGAAACCTCCAGATTTATAGAAATCAGCAGCAAGCTTCTTAAAAGTCTGGACGATAAAAAATAAAGATCATAATACAGGAGGTCATGTCTATGGAAGAAATTTTTATCAGAAGAAGCATTCGAAAGTTTAAAGCTCAGGAGGTGGAGCCTGAAAAAATTGATAAGCTGCTCCACGCGGCCATGCAGGCTCCATCGGCTGCCAATCAGCAGCCGTGGGAATTTATTGTGGTACAGGATAAGGAAAAACTGGCTCAGCTTGCTGAAACCTCACCTTATGCAAAGCTGGCAGCCAATTCTGCCGTAACCTTTGTTTTACTGGCCAATGATAAAGAACTGATCGTGCCGGCCGGATGGGAGCAGGATATGGGTGCTGCAGCACAAAATATGCTTTTAGAAGCCGTTCATCTGGGACTTGGAGGTGTATGGCTTGGGGTTGCCACGTCCGATGCTGTTGCAGAAAATGTGAGCCGCCTGTTTGAGCTTCCGGATCATATCAGGCCCTTTGCCCTGATTTCCATTGGTTATCCTGATGGGCAGAAAAATGAATTTATTGACCGTTATAAGGCGGACAGAGTGCATTACGAAAATTGGAGACAAACAGCAAAGGAGAGCTAATAAACTAATGATAAAAGTCGTTGCAAAGAATCACATCAAAGCAGAAAAATTAGATGAGTTTATATCAGCAGCAAAACAGCTGGTACAGGATACCCGGCAGAACGACGCTGGCTGCATACGTTATGAGCTGATTCAGGACATAAAAAACACTCATCTGCTGACCATGCTTGAGGAATGGGAAGATCTGGAATCGCTGAACAAACATATGGAGGCAAAGCATTTTAAAGAAGCCGCCTCTTTATTTGCAGATTTCGTAGAAAAACCCGGTGAAATCAATCTTTATAAGACATTAGTCTGAAAAAGAGAGGAGCAGTAAAATATGAAAATGGATTTCCCTGTTGAGGAAACGGTCAAGGTTCGCAGCAGCATCCGTACTTATGAGAACCGTGGTCTTTCAAAAGATGATAAAGATAAAATCAACACATACATGGATCATTTATCCAATCCTTTTTCCGTAGATGTTACCTTTCGCCTTCTGGAAAAGGCAACATCATCCGATGGGGAAAAGCTGGGAACCTATGGGGTCATAAAAGGTGCGGGGAACTTTATCGGCGCATCGGTGGCGGACAGGGATCTGGCTTTGGAAGCGCTGGGCTATTCCTTTGAAAAGCTGGTTCTGTATGCCGCATCCCTTGGGCTTGGCACCTGCTGGATTGGCGGGACCTTTAACCGCAGCAGCTTTGGCGCGGCCATGAATCTGAAAGAAGGGGACCTTTTCCCCTGCATTTCCCCTATCGGATATCCTATAGGTAAAAAAAGAACGCTGGAATCGTTGATGAGGTGGGCGTCAAAGTCCGATCAGAGAAAAGAATGGAGCGAACTGTTTTTTAAACAGGATTTCTCACAGCCGCTCACAAAGGCCGAGGCAGGGGAGTATGCTTTTCCGCTGGAAATGGTACGGCTGGCACCTTCTGCTGCCAATAAGCAGCCCTGGAGAATTGTGCAGGATAAAGACACGTACCATTTTTATCTGGCAAGAACTTTAAAAAACGACAATGTAAAAAATGACCTTCAAAGGGTGGACATAGGCATAGCCGTCTGCCACTTCCATCTGGCCGCATTGGAAAAGGGAATGGAAGGAACTTTTCAAAAGCTTGAAAAACCCGAAATCCAAAGTCAGGAACAGGTGCAGTATATCTTTTCCTGGATTGGGAGCTAATGACTGATTCATGGCATCCAGATCTTTTTTTTGAAGCTGCTGATAATTTTTCTGTAGTGGAGATCTCAATTTTACCTCATCAAGCAGCAATGCAGAGGGTCCGCCCCATGGTGCGGGGTGCGCTGTGACCCTTGGTCATTGGGAATACCCCATTGACGTGACAGCCGGGATATGAGGCTATTGACAATCTTTGCTATAATTAAATCATATGATTCAGCAGAAATGTGTTTCAAGGAAAGAGAGGAGTACGGAATGTTTAGAGAAATGAGAAGAAACAAACAATTATTATCACCTGAGGATACAAAAGCGGTATTGGACCGATGCACAAATGGTGTTTTGGCATGCATGGGAGATGAAGGCTACCCTTATGCAGTCCCCTTAAGCTATGTATATTTGAATGGAAAAATCTATTTCCATTCAGCAAAAGCCGGACATAAAATCGATGCTATCGCCAAAGACCCCAAGGTATCCTTTTCCATAATTGATGAAGATACCATTGTCAGTAAAGAATATACTTCTCACTTTCGCAGCGTTATTGCCTTTGGAAAAGCCGGAATTGTGGAGGGGGATGAACGGCTGGAGGCATTCATGGCCCTGGTGGAAAAGTATTCCGGTGATCAGCCGGAGGATGCCAGACACAAGGAAATAGCCGGATGTACACAGGCTTACATCATTGCAATCGATGTTGAACATATAACCGGTAAAGAAGCAATAGAGTTTGTCAGGGCAAAGCAAAGATGATTTTACTTACAAGGATCCAAAATAAAGAACGGCAATGGTTAAAAGCCATTGCCGTTCTTTATTTTATAATTTTTTAATCGGTTTTGATAGAAAGGTAAAAATTCCAGGATACAAAAAATAAAACATACTTACTGATTTATTTGGTGTAATTATCAAAGTAACCTTGTACCAATACGATGGGAGTTCCTTTATCACCGCTGCCTGAAGTAAGATCGCAAAGGGATCCGATCAAGTCGGTTAACCGGCGGGGAGTGGTTCCCTGAGATACCATGCTGCCCACTAAATTGCTCTCTTTACTTTGAATATAATTGGAAATGGCAGCCTTTAGTTCTGCTCCGCTTAAATCAGCAAAATCATTATCAGCAAGATATTTTAATTTGACTTCATTGGGCTGGCCTTCCAGTCCTTCCGTATATGCCGGAGAAACTACGGGATCTGCCAATTCCCAGATTTTCCCCATAGGATCTTTGAAAGCACCGTCACCGTAAACCATAACTTCCACATGTTTTCCGGTTCTTTCAAGGAAGCCATCCTGAATCTTCTTAACAATTGGTTCGCAGTTCCGGGGGAACAGCTTAACAGTATCTTCGGTAGCTTTATTGCTGCCAAGCAAGCCATAATTTTCGTTATACCCACTGCCGTCAACCGAAACGGTTAAGACATCATCAAGGCCATATACAGACTCTGCACCGGCGGCCTTTAACAGACGTTTCGTTCTGAACCGGGAATGAATATCGCAGCTAAGTACATGTTTTGTATAATTTAAGATGGTACGGCAGTCGTTTGCAAGGATAACTTCCACTTCGCAGCCTTCCTTCTGGATAAGCTCCTTGTAGTATTCAATGTAATCAACTCCCGTAAAGGTGTGCTTACGGTAGCCAAAAAGTTCACGGTACTTTGCTTCTGTTAAAATATCAGTCCATGGGTTAATGCCTTTTTCATCTAAAGCATCCAGATCGATTAAGTGATTGCCTACTTCGTCGGAAGGATAGCTTAACATTAATGTGATTTTTTTTGCACCTCTTGCAATGCCCTTCAGACAAATGGAAAAACGGTTACGGCTTAATATAGGGAACACGATACCGATGGTTTCATTACCAAATTTATTTTTAATATCTGCCGCGATCTGGTCAACAGTGGCATAATTACCCTGAGCACGGGCAACAATGGCCTCGGTTGCGGCGATAACATCTCGGTCACGTAATTCAAAATTCTCACATTTTGCTGCATCAAGTACACTTGAAATAACTATCTCTGCAATGTCGTCTCCCTGACGGATAATTGGAGCGCGTACACCTCTTGAAACAGTACCTATTAGTCTCTCCATATACATGATTCTCCTTTAAACCCATGACAAATATTGATGGGATATTTTTTAATTTCACTTTATTATAACATGATAATTGATATTGGTAAACTTAATGCTTTTTATATATGACATAAGTTTTACTTATATCAGATGTGATGATTAATCCTGGAATATGAAAGGAGAAATTGTTTCATAAGCCCATGACTGCCTGTAAGAAAGACCAAGAGCAGAGAGACGGAGTAAAGACCATAAAACTATGAAAAGTGTAAGATAAGAATCAGAATTAAATGACGAGGAATTCTCAAAGAGTTCTTCTTAAATATAATTAAGACAATTCATGTAGAAATGTTGGGATTATAATGAATAACTCCTGAAACAAATGAAACAGGAGTGAAACAAATGAAACAATATTGACAAGTAGTAAGATGATTTTTATAATAAAAACTAAAAAAACAGAAAAAAATAAAACAATATTAACAAAGGAGCGATAAAAATGGGGGTGAACATTCGAGATGTAGCAAGGAAAGCTGGTGTATCACCTGCAACTGTTTCACGATATTTTCACGGGAAAAATATTGTGACAGATGAGGCAGCCAGAAAAATAGAGTCAGCTGCCCATGAGCTGGATTATACTCCGGTAAGTAAACAAAAGAATCCCGGTGTGATAGCTGTGCTGCTCACAAATTTAAAGCTTGCGTATTTCAGTGAAGTATTAAAAATACTTTTAGAAGAAGTTCCAGGATACGGTTACCGGATGGTGTTTTTTCCTGTTTCAAAGGACGGAGAAGAATACAAACAGTTTTTCAGGGATTTGGACATTACAGGTGTGATTTATCTGGAAGAGGATTTAAATCAGGATATGCTGAACTACATAGAAGCCAAGAATATAAAGACAGTTATGTTAGGAGGGATAAGTACGGATAAAAGATGTAAGATGGTCCACATTAATGATCTGGCAGCGGCTCATGGGGGGGCAAAATACTTACTGAAATTACGTCATAAAGATATTTTAATACTGTCTGATCACCCTAAAAGCATTAGTTCCGGATTTCAGAGAATTACGGGCTGTAAAAGAGCTTATGAAGAATTTGGATTAGAGCTTGGGGATAAGATGATTAAATGCGGAGAGCTGACCTATGAAAGCGGTTTTAACATGACACAGCAGGCATTAAAAGAAGGACTGGAATTCACAGCTGTATTCGCTTTCAGTGATGATGCCGCCATGGGGGTGATCAGCGCTCTGGATCAGGCGAATTTAAATGTACCGGGAGATATATCTGTATTAGGTTTTGACGGGATCAGCATTTCACAGAAGGTGACCCCAAAACTGACAACCATTAAGCAGCCAATTAAAATGATGGTTGAACATACTTTGGATACATTTCAGAAAAAAGAAAAAGAGGAAAACATTGAAATAACACTGCCTTATAAGCTGGAGGAAGGCGGCACGTGCAGAGAACTATGAATGAAAATGAAAAGTGAGGATCACGGGTAAAATAAAAATATAATGGAGGTTAAGCATGAAAAAAATATTGTGTATGGTGCTGGGAGTTTTCATGGCGGGTTCATTAGTTGCCTGCCAAAATACAGGGGGAAGCGGGAAAACGGAAACGGGAGAAAAGGAAAATAAAAAAACTAAAATTACGTTTGCATTGTGGGATGAAGTTCAGAAACCTGTTTTTGATGAAATAATAGAAAAGTTTGAAGCGGAAAATAAGGACATTGATGTGGAACTGCAGCTGACGCCATGGTCTCAGTACTGGACAAAATTGGATGCGGCTATGGGTTCGGACAATGCGGCAGATGTGTTTTGGATGAATACGTATCTTCCTAAATATGCAAGCGCAGGAGTGCTGGAGCCCCTTGATGAGTACATAGAAAAAGACGGCGTAAATATGGAGCATTATGTAAAAACCGTAGCGGACTCCCTGCAGTATGATGGGAGACAGTATTGCCTTCCAAAAGGAATCGATACGGTCCAGGTATTTTATAATAAGGCCATTTTTGAAAAATACAATGTGGCTGAGCCAGCAAAGGGCTGGACGTGGGATAAAATGGTGGAAACTGCTGATCAGTTAAAGGATAAGATCAGTGCCGCCGGTTCCGATGAATATCCGATTTTGATGGAACTGGATCCACAGCCTTCTTACTTTAATTTCATCTCTCAGACAGGCGGATTTGTCATAAGTGAAGATAAAAAAACGGCCGGATTTGATCAGGCAGGCACAATAAAAGCATATCAGGATATCGTGGATCTGATTGAAGCAGGTTTAATGCCTGGTAATGAAGTTTTATCTGATACCAAGGGAACGGATTTATTCCTGTCTCAAAAAGGCGCAATGCTGTTCATGGGTTCATGGAAAGTACCTGTACTTGATGAGGCCAGCTTTGGGGAAGAAATAGGAACCATTGCCATGCCTTTAAAGGAAAATGGCAATCAAAGTGTTATTGGCGGTTTGGGATACGCAATTAATTCTAAAAGCAAAGAAAAAGAAGCCGCATGGAAACTGGTGAAGTATCTGGCAGGAGAGGAGTCCAACAAGCTTCAGGCAGAGGCAAAAATCGATGTACCTGCGTTGTTAAGCGCCCAGCAGTATTATAAGACAAAACATATTGATGCAGCGGTTATCTTTGAAGCAGCAAAGACAGGATACCCCTTCCCCACTTCTCTGACTGTTGCAGACTGGCTTCCGTCTTTGTCGGAAATTTCAGGTAAAATTTTTGCAAAAGAAATAACCCCGGAAGAAGGTTGTCAGCAGATTCAAAAAGCAATGCAAAGCGTGTTGGACAGCGAGTCATAAAAAAGAGGATTGCATTGAACCGAAAGGGAAGAAGCTCACACCGTATGAGGAGAATCTTATAAGGAAGTTCTGCATTATGAATGAGAGGGTATGGGATGAAAAAGAAAAAGAGAAGTTCCGGACGGTTAAAACGCCGGGAAATGCTGACCGGGTATCTGATGATTTTCCCTTTGACGGCAGGCGTTACAGTATTTTTTATCGGTGCTTTTTTTCAGAATGTATACTATAGTTTTACGAACAAGTCCAGCTTTGGAACTCCTAAGTTTGTTGGACTGGCGAATTACTGCCGGCTTTTTCAGGACCAGGCATTTATAAGGGCATTTGCCAATACCATTTTGTACGTAGTGATTTGTGTTCCTCTTGTGGTGATTTTGGCGTTAGGGATTGCTGTATTGCTGAATTTCAGGGTGAAGGGCATTGATTTATTCCGGGTATTCATTTTTCTGCCTGCAGTTACACTTCCGGCTGCAATCGGTCTTTTATGGAAATGGCTGATGAATTATAAGTTTGGCATTTTTAATGAAATGATCGGCAGGTTTGGCATTGATCCGGTGGCCTGGCTGTCGGATCCTAAGGTGGTCTTATTTTCCATATCAGCAGTGTTCATTTGGGCCAGTGTTGCTTATCAGGTAATTGTGCTTTTGGCAGGGCTTCAGGGGATTCCTGTGAGTTATCAGGAAGCAGCTCAGATTGACGGGGCTAATTCAGTGCAGCAGTTTTTTAAAATCACGTTGCCCCTTTTGTCCCCCTCCATCTTTTTTGTATGTGTGACAACGGTTATAAATGTGTTTCAGATCTTTGACTTTATTTACCTGATGATTCCTCAGGGAAGCAGCGGAACAGAAGCTTCCCGGTCCCTGGTCACATATTTCTTTGAGCAGTCATTTGTTAAGTTCCATAAAGGTTATGGAGCGGCAATCAGTTTCATGTTGTTTTTATTGATACTTCTCATTACTGCAGTACAAATGATTCTACAAAAGAAACTGGTATTTTATGATGATTAAAGAGAGGGTGTGATGGAATGAAAAAGAAATGGCCGGTCTATCTGCTTTTGATCATATGCACAATTGTAACGGTTGCTCCGTTTTTATGGATGATATTGACTTCCTTTAAAGATTATGAAGAAAGTATCAGGATACCGCCTACAATATTCCCGGAAGTCTTTACCGTTCAGAGCTACCGGCAGGTTTTAGATAAGTTTCCTTTTGCTTATTTTTATATGAATACATTTCTTGTGTTGTTTTTTACCATAGCAGTAGAACTGTCAATCTGTTCCATGGCTGCCTATGCCTTTGCCAGATTAGATTTCCCGGGCAGGGATGTGATCTTTATCATCCTGCTGGCTTTGCTGATGGTTCCGGGACAAATTTTTTTAGTGCCTAATTATGATATCATGGTTAAGCTGAAACTGGCAGATACAGTGACCGCATTATGGCTTCCAAAGGTGTTCAGTGCATTTGGAACCTTTATGCTGCGTGAATTCTTCAAAGGATTGCCAAAGAGCCTGGACGAGGCGGCCATGCTGGACGGATGTAATTATTTTCAGATCTATTTCAAAATTTTGCTGCCGCTTATGAAGCTTGCTTTGGTGTCTCTGGCGATTTTAACGGCAATTTCTACATTTAAGGATTTGATGTGGCCGCTGATTGTGAATAATTCCATGAATAAAATGACATTGTCTGCTGGCCTGGCAATGCTGATCGGTGAACATACAACCTATTATCCACAGGTTATGGCGGGAGGTATTATCGCAATTCTTCCCATGATTTTATTTTTCTTTATTTTTCAGAAGCAATTTGTAGAAGGAATTGCAACCACTGGAGCGAAGCAGTAGGGAGGTTAAGGATGATTGATTTGTTAGCAGTATGCGCTCATCCGGATGATTTGGAAGTATGCGCATCAGGAATATTTGCAAAAGTAAAAAAAGAAGGGTATAAGACCGGTCTGGTGATCTTTACAAGAGGAGAATCGGGGGGATATGCCCGGCAGGATGTAAGAGAGAAGGAAGCAGAAGAAGCTGCCAAAATATTGGAACTGGACTATTTTGTAATGCTGGATTTCCCGGATGCAGGTGTTTACTTTGAAAAAAGCGCGGTAGATGCTTTGATCCCCCATCTTAGAGACTGTTCCCCAAGATATGTTCTGACCCTTCTTGAAGAGGATTACCATCCGGACCATGTAGCTGTATCTAAGATTACAAAAGCAGCCTGCTTTACGGCTGGGCTGAAAAAATACTCCCAGGATGATATGGATTGGCATTATGAAGCAATTCTATATTTTGGTGCGGATAACAAGCGGAACAAAAGAAGGCCGGATATCTATGTGGATATCACAGATGTTATTGATATTAAGAAAAAGTCCTGTGAAGCCCACCGGTCTCAAAAGGTGCTGCCCTATGCAATGAATCTTGCGGAAGAATACGGAAGAACTGCAGGTGTGAAATATGCGGAAGGGCTGTTCCTGAGTGAAAGTATTACCGTGGACAGCATCAGCAGTATGATTAAAAAACAGGCTTTCTAATAGGGCAGCAAAGAATAAAGAAATGCCGCCGGCACCAGCGGCGGAATGGAGATTAGTATGAAGCTGACAGTGATCGGAGGGTGCGGTTCCCGCAGCCTGATGCTGGCAAAGAGCCTGGCCCAGCAAGCAGATGAACTGCACATAACAGAAGTTGTATTTATGGATATTGACGAGAAGAGAGTCCATATTCTTGGGGCCATGGTCAAGGAAGCTTTTGCCCGGATTGCTCCAAAAGTGAAATTCGGCTGTACAACAGGTCCAAAGGAGGCTGTCCTGGGAGCGGATTTCATCATTACCACCATTCGGGTTGGAAAGGAAGAAAGCCGCATTATGGATGAGCGGATTGCTTTAAATCATGGTGTCATCGGCCAGGAAACAACAGGGGTAGGCGGCTTTGGCATGGCGCTTCGTTCCATTCCTGCTTTGCTGTATTATTGTAAACTGATAAAAAAGTATGCTAGTCAGGATGTCTGTGTTTTTAATTTTACAAATCCAGCCGGATTGGTTACCCAGGCATTAAGAGACCAGGGATATGATTTTGTATATGGGATCTGTGATGCGCCGTCAGGATTTTTAAGACAGATCGCAGCTCTGTATGGAACCAATGTGAAGGAGTTAAGCGTCAGATTGATCGGATTAAACCACTTATCTTACTTTACCAGTGTGAAAAAGCAGGGAAAGGAAATGATAAATGAGATTCTGCAAAACCCTGAGTTATATACCAGAACTGATATGCGTTATTTTGATCCGGATCTGGCCATGCACCTTGGGTGTATGCTCAATGAATACTTATACTATTTTTATTACCGGGAAAAAGCATTGGAAAATATCCAAAAAACCAGTGAGACAAGAGGTGAAAGAATTCAGGCCATCAATCATAAGATGCTTCAGGAACTGGGCAGGTATGAGGCTGATAAGGACTTTGACAAGATGCTTGAGATCTACAGCCACTATACCTTTTTAAGGGAGTGCAATTACATGCAGGGAGAAACTTCTGTGGCCAGAGAGGAACAGAGCATTCCGAAGTTTGATTTATATAGTGAAGATGAGGGCGGATATGCAGGCGTAGCACTGGCGCTGATGCGGGCAAGGATCACCGGCCAAAGGGGCGAAATGATTTTATGCATGCCCAATGGAGAAACACTTCCATGGCTTAAAAAGGATGACATCATAGAAGTTTCGTGCGATATCTCCAAAGAAGGGGCAAAGCCAAAACCAGGAGATTATGAGGTGCCGGAAAGCGTCAGGCAGTTAATCTGCGGGGTGAAATATTATGAGAGAACAGCAGCGCAGGCAATTGTGGAACATGATGCCGGAAAAGCAGCAGATGCTTTGATGCTCCATCCGCTGGTATCCTCCTATTCTCTGGCTAAGTCGATTGTAAAGGATTATTTTGATGCATATCAGGAGTATACAGGAGGAAGGATATGGCTGGAGTAGCAGGATTTGGCATTGCCAATGTGGATTTTATTTTTGGAAACTCTCCCAGAATGCCCCGCCTGGGAGAAGAAATCTACAGCGGAAGCTGTTCAAGACAGCTAGGGGGCGGCCCGGTTGCTACCTTGGTACTCCTGTCAAAGCTGGGGGTTCCTGTAAAACTGGCTACGTATATAGGAAAAGGACCCTTGAGCCAATACCTTGTGGAAGAGCTTGAGAAGAATAAGCTGACTTATTCCAACATGCTTTCTTCTCCCGAGTATGATCCCGTGACGCTTAGCTGTGTGGTCTCATGTGAACAGGACCGGGGTATTATTTCTTACCGCCCGGCTGATGATGCGTTTTTTGTGGAAAATCAGAAAGTATATGAGTTTTATAAAGGAAGTAAGATTGCTTACTTGTCATTGGAACAAAAGGAATTGTGCAGACCTCTAAAGGAAGCGGGAGCTGTCATTGTGCTGGATTCGGCATGGAACGATACCATGAGTCTTGACTGGTACTGCGATGTTTTCCCTTATGTGGATTATTTTATACCAAATGAAATGGAGGCAGAAAAAATCACCGGGACAAAAACAGCAGAAGAAGCTCTGAATATTCTGGGACAGTATCTGCATATTCCGATTGTAAAAAAGGGCAATGAAGGATGTATTTATAAGAAGGACGGAAACACGTATACGATTCCGCCGTTTCCTGTAAAACATATTGATTCCACAGGGGCAGGGGATGCTTTTGCCGCCGGATTTATGTATGGACTGTATTATGGATTTGATATTGATGACTGTATCCGGTTTGGTAATGTTACAGGCGGAAATGCAGTGACGGAAATCGGGTGTCTTGCAGCAGAAATTGATGAGAAAAAATTATTGGAGAAATACCGTGAAATATATTTAGAATTTTCGAAAAAATAGTCGGCTTTTTTAAATCGGAAATACACTCATGTATAACGATTTTCAGTGTCAGCTGCACTGTCTGACGGTTTTGAGAACGGTGGGAATGGATTGATCCATATCCTTTGACCTTCCAAAATCCTTCAGATGGTGCAGTTTTTTTATGGTGTCTGCTTCTTACCGTTTCAAACCAGCCACTTACCCATAAACCCTGTAAATACCGGTTCAAATGTGATATGATGAACTGGCAGTAAGGAGGAAGCAGTATGAAAGTCAATATTAAAACAATCAGCCACGAGGCGGAAGAAACTGCACATTTATCCATCCATGAGCGGGATGATGCAATGGACCGTCTTGTGGAATATCTGGAACAGGATTTGTTCCGTTCAGTAACAATGTTGTGTCAAAGGGGAGGAAAGCTCTGCCGGGTGCCAAGTCACGAAATTTGTTTGATTGAAACGGTTAATGAAAAGCAGGTAGTCCATACGAAGGAGGAAACCTATGAGACGAATCAGAGGCTTTATGAGCTGGAGCGGCTTCTTCCGTCTAATTTTATCCGGATATCCAAGTCTGTGATTATGAATATAGATAAGGTAAGGACATATACCCCCATGCTGAATGGGCTTATGAAGGTATCCATGATAAATTTCCAGGTAACTTATATTTCCAGAAAATATTTAAAAGAGGTAAAAGACAGGATTTTGGAGGTGAGGCATTATGAATAGAAATGAGGGAAAAAGAGAAGCTTTTTGGGAAATTCTGCTTTCCGGGATTGATTTGGGGACAATTTTGTTTGCCGGTGGGTTAATGGGGCTTTGGCTTTTTTCCAGAAGACAGGAGCTGGAAACCGTTATGGACCGCCTTGGCCTGTTTTTTCTGATTTATCTTGCGGCAGGCTGCCTGCTTCAGCTATTTAAACGGCTGCCGGAAATGGATCTCAGCTGGCTTAGGGGTATGGCTTTTGTATACTGGTATTACATTTTCCTGTTCATTTTGTTGCTCCTCGCCCAATTTCTCCCGAATTATTTAAGATACATGATCTTGTCGGATGCTGTCCTTCTTTTCGGAAGGTGGGCGCTGAATTACCTATATGCAAAGCGCACTGCCAACCAGCTGAATATGGCTAAGGCAGGGCATACCCTGGTCATAGACTTAAATGAAAAGCCGGGTACAAAAGAAGAGTTTTACTCCATTCTGGAAGATTACTGCATCAGTAACCGCATGTGCCTGGAATATATAAAACGGGATATTCCGGCTGTGGTAAAAATTGACGGAGTTCTTCATGGAGTGGATTTAAGGAGCTATTATACTTATGGGGGAGCCGTATACACCATGGATATTACAAAGCTTTAACAGGCAGAAGGGCAGAAAATCCCTTGGAAGTCTGTGTTCACAAACCTTGAAACCTGTGGTAAAATAGGCATAAATCAAATACTCCGCAGTATTCTGCGGGGGATCTGACCCTGCAGGCAGCCGCCAAGGTTAAGTATGCTTGACTTTGTCCGCTGCCTTGGCAGGAATATACGGGGCAGGAGCGGAACATGACTGAAAATCCAAGCAAAAGCGAAAAAACAAAATACCGTCTGGCTGATTCCATAAAGGATTGCATGAAGACAAAGCCCGTGGATAAGATTACGGTGCAGAACATTGTGGATGGGTGCGGAATGACCAGACAAACCTTTTACCGCAATTTTAAGGATAAATACGATCTGATCAACTGGTATTTTGATAAGCTGGTAATGGAATCTTTTGCTCAGATCGGAGTGGAAAAAACCGTGGGCCAAAGCCTGAAGAAAAAGTACGAATTCATCATAAAAGAGAAGATATTCTTTACAGAGGCATTCCGTTCCGATGATTATAATTCTTTAAAGGAGCATGATTTTGAACTGTTCATGGGATTTTACACGGAGCTCATTACCCGGAATAGACAGGAACTGCTTTCCGAGGAAATCCAGTTTCTTCTTGAGATGTATTGCAGAGGTTCCGTATATATGACGGTGAAATGGGTGCTTTCTGGCATGAAGCAGACTCCGGAAGAGATGGCAGCAAGCCTGACGGAGGCCATGCCGCCCAGACTTGCTGCGGTATTTTCAGAAGCTGGCCTGATGTAGGGTATAGTCGATGTGCACATAATAAAAGTTACAGTTTGAAGCTTTTGTAAAATTTGTTACAAAAACTTCAAACTGTAACTTTATTTTTTTTCCCTTAGTTGTTAATATTGTAACATAAGTAGCATGTCCATAATTAAGGAGAAGGAGAGGTTGTCATGGCAAACAGAATCGTATTAAATGAAACATCATACCACGGCTCCGGTGCGGTTCAGGAGATTCCGGGGGAGGTAAACAGGAGAGGGTTTCAGAAGGCATTTGTTGCCTCTGATCCGGATTTGATTAAATTTAACGTAACTTCAAAGATCACAAAGATTCTGGAAGAAAATGGACTGGATTATGAGGTTTATTCGGATATTAAACCAAATCCAACCATAGAAAATGTACAGACAGGGGTAGAAGCTTTTAAGAAGTCAGGGGCAGACTATATCATAGCGGTCGGCGGCGGCTCTTCCATGGATACGGCCAAAGCCATCGGCATCATCATAGCAAATCCGGAATACGAAGATGTGAGAAGCCTGGAAGGAGTAGCTCCAACCAAAAAGCCAAGCATCCCCATCATCGCTGTTCCTACCACCGCAGGTACGGCAGCGGAAGTTACCATTAACTATGTAATCACTGATGTGGAAAAGAAGAGGAAATTCGTCTGTGTAGATCCTCATGATATCCCTGTGGTCGCCATTGTGGATCCGGATATGATGTCCAGCATGCCAAAAGGTCTGACAGCTGCCACGGGCATGGATGCATTGACCCATGCCATTGAAGGTTATATCACAAAGGGTGCCAATCCCATTACAGATATGTTCAATTTAAAGGCTGTTGAATTAATAGGCAAAAGCTTAAGAGGAGCGGTGGAAAATACTGCGGAAGGCCGGGAAGGAATGGCTTTGGGCCAGTATATCACAGGAATGGGATTTTCAAACTGCGGTCTTGGCATCGTGCATTCCATGGCTCATGCACTTGGCGCTGTTTATGACACGCCTCATGGCATTGCCAATGCCATCCTTCTTCCTGCCATCATGGAGTTCAATGCCGGAAACACAGGCGTGAAGTTCCGTGACATAGCAAAGTCACTGGGTGTGGAAGGAACTGAGAACATGTCAGAGGAGGAATACCGCAAAGCGGCGGTAGATGCGGTGAGAAAGCTGTCTGCCGATATAGGGATACCGGCCGACCTGACCCAAATAGCAAAAGAAGAGGATGTGCAGTTCCTGGCAGAATCCGCTGCAGCAGATGCCTGCGCTCCGGGAAACCCCAGGGAAGCCAGTCTGGAAGATATCATCAAACTTTATAAATCACTTATGTAAGCACAAGGAAATCCTCCTGACCATTGTTCCGGAGGATTTTCCTATGCCCCGATATCCATGGAAAAAGAACTTGAAATATAATCTAAATGGGCTATTCTGAAAGTAACATGAATGGATAAGGAGAAGACCATATGAATGATCAAATGGAAAAAGCCCAGTCAGTCCTGGAACTGATTCCCGGCTTTCAATATCTCTACAAAGGGGAGTTGAATGATGAAACTGTAAAGTATCTCATTAAAAAGGGCTGGGCATTGGAGGCGGAAAACAGCAGCTCCGTCCGTCTGTCCTCTTTGGCCGGAATGGACAGAAATGACATTTACTTCACTGCCCTTTATAAAGAGCGGGCAGCCATTGGAACCTGTAAATTCGTTGTATCCAGTTTAGAAGAGATGGAGCTTATCAATGAAGAAGCAGCCGGATATCTGGCTCCGGGACATTTAGAAGTGATAGGAATTTCCGTGATTCCGGAAGATTATGACAGTGGAAAACTGCCGGGCTTCAGAATGGAAGAATTAGCACAATTATCCGCAGAAGCCAGAAAATTGCGTTTCATATCCATACGCGGCTGTTTCATCCAGGGAGATACGAAAGGACTGTCCGGAGAAAGCTTTGGAAGATATTTGAGAGACTGCTATGAAACCGCCAAACATGTTACCACAATCTTACCCTGCGGCATGTCTTACATAAGCGCAGGCAATTCCATGGAACCTGCTCTTCAAACCATGATATTAAGTCAGGAAGCTCAGGAAAAGCTTCAGACTGCTGCAAAGATCATGGTCAACCAGAATCAAACCGCTTTTTATGCAAAATTACTGCTTCAATAATAGAACCCCTCCCCGTTGTGAGACTGTATCCGTCTCTCACACCGGGGAGGGGTTCCTTGAAATCATAACCTTATATTATGAAATCCCATTATTCTTTCTATAATACGTACCCTTTAACGGCAGACTCTGTCTGAATACGCCATCCAGCCTGTAGTAGGCGTGAGCACAGGCAGGAGAGGTGGGGATCATGCACAATTCCCCGCAGCCTTTGGCACCAAAGGAATAAGGCAGTCTATCCTCTTCCTTTGGCTGGCAGAGAATCACTTCCAGTTCAGGTGCCTCGTCTGCCCTCATAAATCCTATGGTACCGAATTTACTTACAGGATATCCGTTTTCACATTTAAACTCTTCTGTAACGCCGTAGCCAATCCCCATGATCATACCGCCCTCAATCTGGCCTTCCACTGATTGGATGTTTACAGGAGTTCCTACATCAAAGGCAGATACTGCCTTGGTGATTTTTCCTTCTTCATTTAAAATAATCACCTGAGTTCCGTAGGAATAAGATACGTGGCTTACCGGATTATCTTTGATAGCTCCCAATGGGTCTGTTTGTGCAGAATATTCTCCAAAGAATTCCTGTCCTTCCAGATCTGCCAGACTGTTCCCGCTGTCTAAGGCGCATTTCAGCTTTTCGCCGGCTCTGCGGGCGGCTTCACCTGTGACAACCGTCTGGCGGGAAGCAGTGGAGGTTCCTGAGTTAGGAGTCCGTATGGTATCGGCTGCTTCAAAGACAAAGAGGGCAGGATCAAGACCGGATGTGTGACAGATTTCGGTAAGGCCATTTGACCGATTCCCTGGCCCATACAGGAGGCAGAGGTACGGATATGAACCTTTCCCTGCTCAATGGAAAGAAGGACACGGCCTACATCCATTTTGCCCATTCCGGTTCCGGCATTTTTAAAGCCGCAGGCAATTCCGGCGTATGGATTGGAATAATAAATATCCTTTACAGCATCAAGGCAGGCCTCCATATTGGTATTGGGATCTGCAGTCTGTCCGTTTGGAAGGACATCCCCTGGCTTGATGGCATTTCGCCGCCGTATTTCCCAGGGATCCAGACCAGCCATTTCTGCCAGCAGGTTGATATTCATTTCCGTTGCAAAGCAGCTCTGGGTTACGCCAAATCCTCGGAAAGCACCTGAAACCACGTTGTTGGTATAAACGGACATGCCAAAGATATCAATGTTCTGATAGTTATAAGGACCGGCTGCATGGGTACAGGCGCGGTGGAGCACAGGACCGCCCAGAGAAGCATAAGCTCCCGTATCGGCAATGATCACACCCTTCATGGCAGTCAGCCGTCCGTTTTCGTCACAGGCTGTGGTGAATTCCATTTCCATTGGATGACGTTTTACGTGGTAATTTAAAGATTCCTGACGGCTGTATTTGATCTTGACAGGTTTTTTGGTATACCAGGCCATTAAGGCAGCATACTGCTGTACAGACATATCCTCCTTGCCGCCGAAGCCGCCGCCTACTAAAGGAGCATGGCAATGAACCTTTTCCTTTGGAAGGCCCAGCATCTGGGCGCATTCTCTCTGAACGTCATAAATGGACTGGCTGGTAGTATAAATCAACAAGCCGTCTTCCCCTTCAGGAAGTGCCACGCAGCACTCCGGCTCCATGAAGCCGTGCTCCTGCCAGGTGGTTTTGTATTTTTTTGTTACCACATATTTTGAATTTTTAATTGCTTCATCGGCATTGCCCCTTACCAGATTGGCCCGGCTCATGATATTGCCGTCTTCATGAATAAGAGGAGCATCTCCCTTTAAAGCCTCATAAGGGCTGGTGACGGCTGGAAGCTGGGTATAATCCACATCAATGAGAGCCAGGATCTCTTCCAGGGCTTCTGCACGGGCCGCTGCGATGACTGCCAGGGCATTTCCCACGTAACGGGTGATATCTCCTTCGCCCATGAGAACATCCCAGTCCTGCTTGATATGGCCGATCTTATTACATGGAACATCTTTTTTTGTCAGAATTTCCACACAGTCCGGGTGCTCCAGCGCTTTTGACACGTCGATCCGGTTGATCAGGGCTCTGGGATACTTGGAATACAGGCACTTGGCGTACAGCATGCCAGGCAAATACATGTCATCAGCAAAGATTCCGGTTCCGTTTACTTTTTCTGCGGCATCAATGCGCTTGAAGTGTTCGTTCATGTGCAGGGCAGCAGGAGGAAGTGGGATCTCCAGCTTTTCCCTGAAAAAGTCGGCAGCCAGAAGAATGGCTCCACTGCTTCCACATAAGCGGCAGGAACCCCTACCAGAGGAAGTTCTCCGGCCCCTTTGGCTCCGTAAGGTCCGTCAGGGTATTTCTCTACATGGAGCATACATGTTAAGTTTGTCACATCCGCAGAAGTGGGGATTAAATAATCAGAGAAGGAATTGTTTCGTATTCTTCCTTTCTGGTCGTAGTCCATATATTCGGTGGAGGCATAACCGATTCCCTGAAGGAATCCCCCTTCCATCTGACCCATGACAATGTTGTAGTCAATGGGAGTGCCTACGTCAAAGTTTCCGTAAGCCCCAAGGATCTTTGTAAGCCCTGTGTAAGTATCTACCTCCACCTCCATTGCATTGACACCCCAGGCATAGGTTGGATAAGCATCCCCCTGGAATTTATCCAGGTAGAAGGGAATGACAAAATCAGGTTCTTTAAACCGCTCCTCCACCATCTGGTCTTCTCCATCCTTCCATTGGGTGCGCAGCTTAATGGCACAGCGGCGGAGGAGTTCCCCCACTACCATGAGGGAGCGGGAGGCAACGGTAGGGCCGGAGTCCGGGACCCGGGCAGTGTCCGGATGATCGTAATAAACCTTATCAAGTGGAAGGTTTAATTCTCTTGCAACGATTTTAGGAAACGTTGTACGCAGTCCCTGGCCGATCTCTCCGTTGGAAGCCAGGATCTCCACCGTGCCGTCGGGATATTTGTGAAGCCTGCATACGGCCTTGATGATATCCCGTTCGCCGGAACCGGTAAATCCTGCACCATGAAAATGCATGGAAATGCCAATCCCTCTGCGGTACCGTCCTGTCTGCGGTTTTGCATATTCCCTGTGTTTTTTACGGAAGCCGCAAGCCTGGTCGATCTCTTCGATCATGGAAGGAATTGGTACGGGAAAATGGTATTTCCCTGAGGTGGAAGTGGAATCTCCTTGCTTTACAATGTGTTTTTCCTTAAATTCCAGGCTGTCGGTTCCAAGATCCATTGCTATATGGTCCATCATCATTTCAACTGCAAAAAATGTCTGGGGAGCGCCGAAGCCACGGTATGCTCCTGTAGGAGTGGTATTGGTTTTTAAGGCCCTTCCACGCACGTGAAGGTTCTCGACGTTATAGATTCCGTTTGAGCAGATGATACCCCGCTGAAGCACTACGGCGGACAGGGTGGTGTAAGCTCCGCTGTTGAATTTCACATCAATGTCCATGGCAGTCACTTTGCCATCCTTTACAGCCACCTTGTATCTGCAGAGGGAAGGGTGGCGCTTGGAGGTAAACTCCAAATCCTCCCTGCGGTCAAAGATGCAGCGGACAGGAGCACCGGCCTTTTTAGCAGCTACGGCCACCTGACAACCCAGAATTGAAGGAAAAGCCTCTTTTCCACCAAAACCTCCGCCGGTCACATCCTGTTTAATATGTACCTGATCCGGTCCGCAGCCAAGGGCCCGCATAACAGCTCCGTGAACGTAATAGGCGCATTGGAGAGAGCCGTGGATGAACATTTTTCCGTTTTCTTCAGGCTCTGCCATCATACCCTGGGTTTCTAAATAGGTCTGGTCCTGGTAACCGGTGATAAATTCTTCTTCATAGATTTTATCAGCCTCAGCAAAGGCCTTCTCCATATCCCCTTTGCCATATTCATAATCAAAGAATACGGTATCTGCCTTGTCAAGATCCAGGACAGGCTCCAGTTCTTCATAGGAAACCTGGATCTCATCCAGGATGCGGTCTACCACCGATTCTTCCGGCCCCACAACCATTCCTATGGGCTCTCCAATGTATTCTACGGTTTCCCGGGCATAAACAGGTGTATCGTCCATGACGATGTTCACATGATTGTCACCTGGAACATCAGATTGATCGACATAAAAATAGCCGTGGGGAAGTGGCGGTACATTTACGGCAGAAAGCCTTGCGCGGGCCAGCTTGGAACGAAGCATTTTCCCTACCAGGACCCCGTTATTTTCATAGTCGCCTACATAAACAGAGCGGCCCGCCATCTTTGATTCATGGTCTTTTTTTACTACTGGCTGACTGATGTGTTCCATTGATTCATTGCCTCCTTTTAAATTTTGGCCGGATAAAACCGGCTGATGCAGACTTCATAATCTTCCATGGTATCCAGATCCATCCATACGCCGTCATCATCCACCGGTACATGGATGATGAATTCCTCCTGCTGCTTCCATATCTGCCGCAAACCGCCTTCTCCCTCAAATTCCAGTATGATGTCACGGAATCTGTAATCAATCAGGGGAGGATGTTTCCGATAACCTTCCAAGGTGGGAAACAGGAGAGCGGGCCGGTCATGGGGCTGTGCTTTTAAAAGTTTAAGGAACGTGTTTTTTTTAACAACCGGCATGTCACCTGGAAGCAGGAAAAAAGCTTTGCAGTGAGGCATGGAGTGAAGACCATATTTTATAGAGGTCAGCATATCGGTAATCTCATAGTGAGGATTTCGGGCGTAAATGATTTCTTTCCCATAATGAAGGTGAAGAACTGACTCAATATCATCTCCCCGGTAACCCAGAACGATTACAATCTGTTTCACTCCGGCTGCCAGCATGCTGTCAATGGTGCTTTCAATCATGGTCTTTCCCTTAAAGGGCATCAGCGGCTTAAAATCCCCCATACGGCTGGACAATCCTGCGGCCAGTATAAGACCGCAGGCGGAACTGGCCTCAAGCATAAAAAATCACCCCTTCTATAACAACACTATGATTTCTAATGTCATTATAAAAGGGGGATTTAAATGTTTCAAATTCTTCCTTGGAAGCACTTGCTTTACAGGAATAATCCGCTGTCACGAAAAAGGGCGGAAAATTCATTCTGAGCAAACTGAAAGATATTATCTTCCAGCTTCTGCCAGGTTCTTAGGAACTGGAGGCCCTGGGGGTCAGGGTAGTGTTTCCGCCCCGCTTGCCTCCATGTTTCCGTTCTGTAATGGGATAGCCTGTTTCTGCTTCCGGTTTATTTAACATATCCCAGGCTTTGCCGTAGGATAAGGCCATTCGGTCACAGGCACTGCGGACGGAGTGGGTGTCCAGGATCAGATACAGCAGAAGCTTGATTCTGGTATTAAAGAAAACAGATTCCTTTTGAAGGTTTAGCTTAACCGTTGGATGGAGAAGGGCCCGGTTGTGTTCCGCTAAGTAGGCCTCCAGCAGCCGGGCAAGTTCTTGTAACAAGGATCTTGACAGAATTGTTATGGAACATAAGCCTGAATGAAAGATAAAAAATAATCTTAAAATGGTATTTATTGCTGTTTTAAGAATCTCCGGGAAAAACTGGATGCAAAATCAGAAAGAGGATGTTATGATAAAACAGGTAAGGAGGCAGTTGAGAAATGGCAGATACAAAGAATGACTTTTCAAAAGGAAGCGTAATAGAAAACATATTAAAGCTGGCCGTGCCTATGACATTGGCCCAGCTGATCAATGTTCTGTATAACATCGTAGACAGGATATATATAGGAAGAATTCCGGAAAATGCAACGTTGGCATTAACAGGGCTTGGCCTGTGCCTTCCCATCATTTCCATAGTCATTGCCTTTGCCAATTTATTCGGCATGGGGGGTGCGCCTATGTGCTCCATTGAGAGGGGGCGGGGAAATGAGGAAGAAGCTGAAAAGATCATGGGAAATTCTTTTATTTTAATGGTAGCCTTCGGCCTGGGACTTACTGTATCAGGCCTGGTATTAAAAAAGCCCATGCTCTATCTGTTTGGAGCCAGCGATCTGACCTATCCTTATGCGGATCAATACATCAGCATTTACCTGTTAGGCAATGTTTTCGTCATGATCGGCCTTGGAATGAACAGCTTTATCAATTCCCAGGGGTTTGGGACCATGGGGATGGTTACGGTTCTTTTGGGGGCAATTGCCAATATTATTTTAGATCCTATATTCATTTTTGTTCTGGGACTGGGCGTAAGAGGGGCGGCCTATGCCACCGTATTGTCACAGTTTCTTTCTGCTCTCTGGATCGTTAAATTCCTGACAGGAAAGAAAACCATTTTAAAGCTAAAGACCTCCTGTTTTCGTTTAAAAAGGCACAGGGTAAAGGATATCGTTGCATTGGGAATGTCAGGCTTTACCATGTCCATTACCAACAGCCTGGTGCAGATCATGTATAATGCCTCTTTACAGCGTTATGGAGGTGATCTGTATGTGGGAGTTATGACTGTTATCAATTCCATCCGGGAGGTGATTTCCATGCCTGTAAGCGGAGTCACCAACGGCGCACAGCCGGTCATGGGTTTTAATTATGGAGCAGGGGAATATAAACGGGTAAAGCGGGCGATTATTTTCACTTCAGTGGTGTCCATCACATATACCGCGGTCATGTGGGCACTGGTCCACGGCTTTCCGGAGTTCTTTATCCGCATTTTTAACCAGGAAGAGGAGCTGCTAAAAGCAGGCGTTCCGTCCATGCGGATCTATTACTTTGGCTTCTTTTTTATGTCCCTGCAGTTTGCGGGACAGTCCGTGTTTGTGGCTTTGGGAAAAGCAAGGAGGGCGGTGTTTTTTTCCATCTTCCGCAAGGTGGTGATCGTGGTCCCACTGATCATCCTCCTTCCCATCCTGATGGGGAACGGAACAGAAGGAATCTTTATGGCGGAACCTGTTTCCAATCTCATCGGAGGCGGAGCCTGCTTTTTGACCATGCTGATCACTGTATGGCCGGAGCTTAGTGGAAAAGAAAAAATTAAGAGGAGAAAAATATGAAGATCATAACCAGGGATTATATTACAAACGTACTTTCAAAGGAAAATCCTCCCTGTGGCAGGATCAGGGCAGGAGAGACCGTGGCTTTTGAGACTTACGACTGTTTTACAAACCAGTTTCTGCCGGAAGAGGCAACGTTTGAAAATGTGGTGAGGAAGCCGGGGAATCCGGCAACAGGACCTCTCTATATTGAGGGAGCCATGCCTGGAGACATGCTTAAAATCCATATTCTGGATATTGAGATGGGACCTGTGGGCATTGTTATGCTGGGACCTGGCAGCGGAAGTGAAAAAGAGGAATTTCCCCGAAAAGTATTAAGGCGGGTGCCTGTAAAGGGAGGGTATGCCTATTTCAATGAAAAGGTAAAAGTTCCGGTAAAGCCTATGATCGGCGTCATCGGAGTGGCTCCTGCAGGCGAGGGCGTTTCCACCATCACTCCCATGGACCATGGGGGAAATATGGACTGCACCCAGATAAAAAAGGGAGCAGTCCTGTATCTGCCTGTGTTTGTGGAAGGGGCCCTTTTGTCCATGGGGGATTTTCACGCTCTTATGGGAGACGGGGAAGTGGAGGACTGCGGTCTGGAAATAGAAGGACGGGCTACGGTCAGGATAAACGTGGTGCGGAATAAAAACTGTGTGCCCTATCCAATGATTGAGACAGAGGATAAACTCATCACCATTGCCTCCAAGGAACAGGTGGAAGAAGCCTGGCGTGCGGCAGCCAGGCAGATGTACGGCTTTATGAAGGAGAAGGTGGGGATGGATTATGAAGAGGCAGGGATGCTGCTTACCATGACCGGAGACCTTGTTATTTGCCAGACGGTAAATCCCATGAAAACGGTGAGAATGGAAATTCCCCGCCATATAACTCAAAGTTATGGTTTTGATTCCATTTCGGTAGAGTAAAACAGGCTGAAAATTCTTGACATCCAGGGCATTTTGGAAGATAATGATAGACAAATTATAAAAACTGACAGATATGCCGGTATGGGAAACACCCGCCGGGTATCCCTTTGTACCCGGTACACCCCATAGTGCGGGGTGAGCTGAGGCGGGGTGGGCTCTACCCAGACAGCGTGGGCACCTTAAGAGGAAAGGAAGAGTATCACATGCAAACAATCAGAATCGAAAAAACAACTTGCCCGAAAGAAAAGCCAGGCAAAGATAACCCGTTGTCATTTGGAACCATATTCACGGACCATATGTTTGAGGTGGATTATGAAGAGGGAAAGGGCTGGTATGACCCCAGAATTGTACCTTATCATAAGCTGGAGCTGGATCCTTCCGCCATGGTATTCCATTACGGACAGGAGATGTTTGAGGGCTTAAAGGCATACAAGGCAGAGGATGGCCGGGTTTTATTGTTCCGTCCGGATAAGAATATTGAGCGTGCAAACAGAAGCAACCGCAGGCTTTGCATCCCGGAAATCCCGGAAGATTTATTTTTGGAGGGATTAAAGTCAATTGTGAGCGTGGATCAGGACTGGATCCCCACAAAGCCGGGGACCTCTCTTTATATCAGACCCTTTGTGATCGCCACAGATCCCTTCCTGGGGGTCAGGCCTTCTCATACCTACAAATTCATGATCATTTTATCTCCTGTTGGAGCCTATTATGCCAGCGGCCTTGATCCGGTTAAAATCTGGATTGAGGATGAATATGTGAGAGCCGTAAAGGGCGGCATCGGCGAGGCAAAGACCGGAGGAAATTACGTTGCTTCCCTGGCTTCCCAGGTAAAGGCACATGACGAGGGCTATTCCCAGGTGTTATGGCTTGACGGCGTTCACAGAAAATATATCGAAGAAGTGGGAGCCATGAACATCTTCTTTAAGATCAACGGTGTTGTCATTACACCGGAGTTAAACGGAAGCATCCTTCCCGGCGTTACCAGGGATTCCGTCATTGCCTTATGCAAAGAATGGGGAGTGCCTGTTGAAGAACGGAGAATTTCCGTTGATGAAGTGGTTGCAGCAGCAAGATCAGGAGCAATGGAGGAATGCTTTGGCACCGGAACGGCAGCCGTCATTTCACCGGTAGGGGAACTGCGGTTTGAAGAAGACAGAATGTCTGTGGGAGGCGGAAGGATCGGAGATCTGACCCAGAAGCTTTATGATTCCATTACCGGCATTCAGCTTGGCAGCATCCAGGGACCGGAAGGCTGGGCCGTAGAAGTAAAATAAAATCTTACAGAATTCCCACCGGCGGAGCTGATAAAAAGGCGCCGCCGGAAACTTTGAGAAAAGACAGAAAGAAAAAGGGAGCCGGATATGACAGCGGTACTGATAAAAGCAGCGGCATTTGTATCAATTATTATCATGGGGTACCTGCTCAAACGGGCAGGTTTTTTTCAGGCAAAGGATTTTTATCTGGTCTCCAGAATCGTGATCAAGATCACCCTTCCGGCAGCCATTGTTTCTAATTTCAGCAAGATCACCATGGATTATTCACTTCTTTTTGTATGCGTCATCGGCTTTTTATGCAACTGTGTTACGGTTGCGGCCGGGTATGTGATGGAGGCTGTAAAGTCCAGGGAGACTAAAGCTTTTGCAATGATCAATATGTCCGGATATAATGTGGGAAATTTTACCATGCCCTTTGTACAGAGCTTTTTAAGCCCTGTGGGATTTGCGGCCACAAGCCTGTTTGACGCCGGAAATGCGGTGATGTGCACCGGGATGACTTATACTCTGGCCAGCATGGTCATAGGAGAAGAGGAAAAGCCTTCTATAAAAAAGGTGGTGCTTAAGCTGTTTTCCTCGGCTCCTTTTGATGCTTATGTCCTTATGACTGTTTTAAGCATATTAAATATTAAGCTGCCTTCTGTCCTGATCAGCCTTGCGGATACAGCAGGCGGAGCCAATGCGTTTCTTGCTCTCTTAATGATTGGAATCGGTTTTGAGATCCGTATGGAAAAGGAAAAAATGAGCCAGATTTTCAGAATATTAGGGGTGCGGTATATCATCGGGGTATTAATGGCAGTTGGATTTTACTATCTGGCGCCCTTTGGGCTGGAGGTGCGCCAGGCGCTGGCCATTGTGTCCTTAGGCCCTGTATCGTCGGTGGCACCTGCTTTTACCGGTGCTTTAAAGGGGGATATCGAGACGGCAAGCGCAGTTAATTCTTTGTCAATTGTGATCAGCATAGCTGCGATCACGGCAGCTCTGATCATTCTTTTGTGAAAATTTTTTTTATGACGCTTGACAAACAGCTTAACCGTGCTATAATCTAAAATTATAAAGCAATACAGAAAAAGCATTGACAAGACCAGTATCATATCAGGAAAGGCCAGAGAGAGGCGTGTTTGGTGGAAGCGCTTTACGGGAATGACATGAGAAGACCAGCTTGGAGCGTCCCTTAATGGGGAACGGTGACTCCGTTATCGTCGTAAGAAGTGGTTTGGACATTTATTTTGTTCACTCAAAAAGGGTGGAACCGCGATTTCTTTGAATAGAATCGTCCCTTTCTGTATGGAAACATACGGAAAGGGGCTTTTTTTGTAGAAAAGTTCTCTGAACTTCTCTGCAAAATAAAAATGCTCCGCTGTGGATGTGCACTGCGGCGTAAGCGGTGGATGCCGTTATGCGACCGCCGCAGACGCAAGAGTTTGCTTCGCAAACTCTTTATTCTTCACAATAATAATAAGAAAAGGAGATTGATGGAAAATGAAGATTACGTTAAAAGACGGCTCAGTCAAGGAATATGAACATGCAATGTCAGTGATTGACATCGCTTCTGATATAAGCGAAGGCCTGGCCAGAAATGCCTGCGCAGGCGAAGTGGATGGAAAGGTTGTAGATTTGAGGACAGTGGTTGAAGAGGACTGCAGTTTAAGCATTCTCACGGTAAACGATCCTGCAGGTCTTTCTGCTTACCGCCATACAGCAAGCCACATCCTGGCTCAGGCAGTAAAAAGGCTGTATCCTCAGGCAAAGCTTGCCATCGGACCTTCCATTGAAAATGGGTTTTATTATGATTTTGATATCCCATCCTTTTCAAGAGAAGATCTGGATAAAATTGAAAACGAGATGAAGAAGATCATAAAGGAAGGGACAAAAATTGAGCGCTTTACCCTTCCAAGAGAAGAAGCAATCAAATTCATGGAGGAAAAGGGCGAGCCTTATAAGGTAGAGCTGATCCAGGATCTTCCGGAAGGTGCGGAGATTTCTTTCTACCGCCAGGGCGAATTTACGGATCTTTGTGCAGGACCTCACCTGATGAGCACAAAGCCCATCAAGGCATTTAAGCTCACTTCTTCCTCAGGAGCATACTGGAGAGGCAGCGAGAAGAATGCCATGCTGACCCGTGTATACGGCACTGCTTTCGCCAAAAAGGAAGAGTTAAATGAATATCTGGAATATCTGGCAAATATCAAAAACCGGGATCATAACAAGCTGGGCCGTGACTTGGAGATTTTTGCAACAGTGGATGTAATCGGCCAGGGACTTCCTCTTTTGATGCCAAAGGGTGCAAAAATTGTCCAGACCATGCAAAGATGGATCGAGGATGAAGAAGAGAAGCGGGGATATATGAGAACAAAGACCCCTCTCATGGCAAAGAAGGACTTATACATCATTTCCGACCACTGGGATCATTACAAGGAAGGCATGTTTGTTCTGGGAAATGAGGAAACGGATGATGAAGTATTTGCCCTCCGTCCAATGACCTGTCCGTTCCAGTACTATGTTTATAAACAAAGCCAGAAATCCTACAGGGATCTGCCTTGCAGATACGGCGAGACTTCCACCCTGTTCCGCAACGAGGATTCCGGCGAAATGCACGGATTGACCCGTGTACGGCAGTTTACTATTTCCGAAGGCCATTTAATCGTACGCCCTGACCAGATTGAAGAAGAGTTTAAGGGCTGCGTGGATCTGGCGAAATACTGTCTCACAACTCTTGGCCTGGAAGGCGACGTGACCTATCAGATGTCCAAATGGGATCCAAACAAGGCAGATCATTATCTGGGAACACCGGAAATGTGGGATGAAGTGGAAGGCATGATGAGAAAGATCCTGGACCACATCGGAATCCAGTATACGGAAGCTGCGGGAGAAGCGGCATTCTACGGGCCAAAGCTGGATATTCAGGCAAAGAACGTATACGGCAAGGAAGATACCATGATCACCATTCAGCTTGACATGTTCTTAGCGGAGCGTTTTGATATGAGCTTTGTAGATAAGGATGGAACAAAGAAACGTCCTTATATCATCCACAGAACTTCCATGGGCTGCTATGAAAGAACCCTTGCATGGCTGATTGAAAAATACGAAGGAGCATTCCCAACCTGGTTATGTCCGGAGCAGGTGCGCGTTCTTCCTATTTCTGAAAAATATCATGAATATGCAGGGAAGGTTGCGTCTCAGTTAAAGGAAAACGGCATTCTGGCAACGGTTGACGAGCGTGCGGAAAAAATCGGATATAAAATCCGTGAAGCGCGTTTGTCAAAGCTTCCTTATATGCTGGTAGTAGGCCAGAAGGAGGAAGAAGATGGTGTTGTATCTGTCCGCAGCCGTTTCAACGGCGATGAGGGACAGCGCCCGCTTTCCGATTTTATTGATGATATCTGCCGTGAGATCCGCACAAAGGAAATCAAAAAGGTAAATGTAACAGAAGAAGCAAAATAAACAGAACTTGTCATGGTTCATGAAAACAGCGAGAGAAAGGCTTGTGAGAATAGTTTCCTTTTTCAAGGTGCATACTACTCCTGAAACATCATTTTAAGTAAGAATATCAGGAGGAAATGGGCCATGACAAAATTAGACTGTAATGTAACAAGCTGTCTTCACAATTCCGATAATTATTGCTGCAAGTCCGCCATCATCGTAGAGGGATCTCAGGCAAAGGACAGCTATGATACCTGCTGCGGAAGCTTTGATGAGAATAAGGACGGTACCTTCCATAACTTGTTCAAAACTCCGGAAAGCCGCCTGGAGGTGGACTGCGAGGCTGTCAACTGCGTATACAATGAAGGCCGACACTGTTCAGCAGAGCACATCGGAATTGCAGGAGACGGTGCAAGCTCATCAGAGCATACCGAATGTTCAACTTTTAAAACCAGATAAACCTGCGGAAATAAAATGCGCCAGGATAAGTCCTGACGCATTTTATTTTGAACAGGCTGCCGGTCATAAAATCATAACAAAGGTTCCCGCTGTAATCAGAAGGATTCCTATAAGCTTATTCATGGTGAATTGTTCGTGGAGTATGAGAAAAGCCAAAAGAACGGTGAGAACAATGCTCAGTTTATCCACAGGAACCACCTTGGAAGCTTCCCCTATTTGAAGGGCTTTGTAATAGCAGATCCAGGAGAGGCCGGTGGCAAGGCCGGACAGGATGAGAAAAAGCCAGCTTTTTCTGCTGATTTCGGAAAGTCCGGTCTGGGCTCCCGTTAGAAAAACGATCATCCAGGCCATGAGTACCACCACAACCGTCCGGATGGCCGTAGCCAGATTGGAATTGACTCCTTCAATTCCCATTTTAGCCAGAATGGAAGTAAAGGCGGCAAAAATGGAAGAAAGAAGAGCGAAAACAAACCACATATCATGCCTCCTGATGTTTTTATTTTATTACATATTATGATTGTAGCCCTGATGTTGGGAAGTTGCAAGAAAAATATTATAAGGAAAGTATGCATGCTTTGAAAAATATGTTGACAGAAAGCTAAATATATAGTATTATAACATAAGTTGTGAAAACAGCAAACAGGAAAGTAGGTATCCGCCTCACCACGGCACGAGTAAGTGTCCCTGGTTCATAGCCTTTGGTACATAGGTGTACTTTATGGAGACTTTGGTGGTGGATAGCGTTTGTCTATCTACTTTTTTTATGCCTATGGGCAAGCAATGTGGAATCCAGCCAACACACACTATATAATGGAGGTGCACGACAATTAGCGATTTAATGATTAATGAACAGATCAGAGATAAGGAAGTTCTGTTGATTGGTGAAAACGGAGAAAAATTAGGGATCATGTCTACCAGGGATGCTTTGCAGATGGCAAAGGAAGCAGAACTGGATCTGGTTAAGATTGCTCCGACTGCAAAACCACCGGTTTGTAAGATTATTGATTATGGTAAATATCGTTATGAACTGGCAAGGAAAGAAAAAGAAGCTAAAAAGAAACAGAAGGTAATCGAAGTAAAGGAAGTTCGTTTATCTCCTAACATTGACACCAACGATTTAAACACGAAGATGAGCGCCGCAAGGAAGTTCCTCGAAAAGGGAGATAAAGTTAAGGTAACCTTACGTTTCAGAGGTCGTGAGATGGCGCATATGTCAAAGTCAAGGTATATTTTGGATGACTTCGCTGAGAAGTTAGCCGATATTGCGGTTATTGACAAGCCAGCTAAGGTGGAAGGAAGAAGCATGATTATATTTTTGAATGCAAAACGCCAGTAGAACATTATCAAGGAGGAAAATACAATGCCTAAATTAAAAACAAGCAAATCAGCTGCAAAACGCTTTAAAGTTACAGGAACAGGAAAGCTTGTAAGAAATAAAGCTTACAAATCTCACATCTTAACTAAGAAATCTACTAAGAGAAAAAGAAACCTTAGAAAAGATATCGTTACCGATGCAACCAACGCAAAAGTAATGAAGAAGATTTTACCATATTTATAGGATCTTAAGTTAAGAAGGAGGAAAAACTGATGGCAAGAATTAAAGGCGGTATGAACGCTAAGAAAAAACATAACAGAGTGTTAAAGATGGCTAAAGGCTATAGAGGCGCTCGTTCCAAACAGTATAGAGTAGCAAAGCAGTCCGTTATGAGAGCATTAACAAGCTCTTATGCAGGCAGAAAAGAAAGAAAGAGACAGTTCAGACAGTTATGGATTGCCCGTATTAACGCTGCAGCCCGTATCAATGGTGTATCTTACAGTGTATTTATGCACGGCTTAAAGTTAGCTGGAGTTGATTTAAACAGAAAAGTTCTGGCTGACATGGCAGTGAATGATGCAGAAGGCTTCGCAAAATTAGCAGAGCTGGCAAAATCCAAAGTGGCTTAATTGAGTATACAAGCCCCGTAAACCTCGTGTTTGCGGGGCTTTTTTTGCCCTCAAGTACCGAGAAATGAAAAAAATTGATTCGTGATATACAAATAATATAATTAGTATATGGCAAGCTTCCTTTAATGAAGAGATTCAAACCGCCGGCAGACTATGCCATAGTTTTGGACGGTAGGAACATATGGGACTTTTTCGGCGCAAAGCCGGCAAGCAGGTTCGTGTTTCTTTTTCATTGAAAAAGCTTCCCCATATATGTGATTACACTATGCCGGAATATAGATCAAAGTACAAAAAAACGGTGCCAGGAGGTTAGAAGAGCGAAATTAGGATTCCCCGGAGAGCCGGAAAAAAGAATATAAGGACGCAAAGTAAAATAGATTTCTTTTACATGGATTTAAAAGAAGCCTGTTTTGCTGAAGATGGGGTTGTAACCTGTCAGAGTGTTATTTAAAGCTTAGTTTTAATTGAAAAAATCCAATAAGTGAAGAGTAAATATCCCATAAAAAGGAATGCTTGGAGAATTTATTATCACTGTTTAGACAGACCCGGCAAAATCAGGTTTTTTTGCTGCAATAATATCCCGGCAACATGGTGCAATTGAGCAGCAGTATTAATGTATGAATGATTTTCATGCAGTATTATCTGCAGCCAAACTGGGAGTGTTATAAAGTAAAGCCTGGTACTAGTACTTTTAAAGAGTAAATTGGATAAATTGTTTTTCATTAAATCACCTCAAAAATATAGTGCGCTGAGTGAAAAATAATAATACAGGAAGTATTTGGAAGAATAAAGAAAGATGACTCTTTGTGGTATCTTACAAACCAGGTCAATAAAAAATTCATAAGCAAGAATCAGTTAATAAGCCTATTTCGTTAGGTAAAAATAAGGCAAAAGCAGTATCCTAATTTTATAGAATACTGCTTTTGGATTAAAATATTGTTTTACTATTCATGATTCCATACGACAAAACAAAACGGGTGATCAGCAGGATCAAGCATAGTAACCCATTCCTCACCGCCATATTGCCCGTTAGCAATTCTGGCACCTAACTCAATCGCTTTTTCCGTTGCTTCTTTTAATTCACTTTTATCTGTTACTGCAAAATCCAAATGTGACATCATCTGTTGCTGCCCTGGCTGTGAGGGCCATGTGGGAGAGATGTAGTTTTTATCATATTGAAAAGCGATTCCAATATCCTCTTCCATTGAATGTATCCCAACAAAAGTATCTATTTCAAAGACTACTGGCCAATGCAAAAGTCCTGTGTAAAAAGACAGTAATTGGGGTATATTACGGCATTCTAATATTATTGTTTTTAATTTTATATCCATATGAACAAAGCCTCTTCTGTTTTTCTTAATTGTAACAAGAGTAGTTGTTGTTTGAAACCTCAATAACAATTATAAATGACTATGAGCATAATTCTGCTGTTATGCAAAATAGCAAACAACAGCTATAAATGGCAATTCTGAATATCAGGGTTATTTGCCCAGGCAGAATCACCCTGTTTTTCTCTTTTTGGGCAACTGGTACAGTATCTGATTCTATTCATTTTAATGTATGTGATTGTGATTCCTGTATGAATGAATGCTGTACCTATCTGGTTGTAGTTACATTTAATGTCAGTCCTGTTATCGGTGGTATAACACTCAGCGCCATTGTTACCGAAAATGGCTGTGAATGCTAAGAGCCGGCCTGGCTGGATCGGCCGGAGACACCGGACAAACTGGCCCGTCTGTGAATTTTTATTACATAATTAACATGGCTTATCTTTATAACACCAAAACCAATCGATACAATTTAAATTTGATATTTGAGGCTCATTGGCACGTTCTAACAATTGATCATAGGTGCGGGGAGGTGGAGTCATTACAGGTTTGCCCGGATCCCAGTTTGCAGGGGTGACGACACCACATTTATCTGATATTTGAAGGGCAGTTAACAAACGGAGTATTTCACAAATGTTTCTGCCATTTGTTAAAGGATAAATTAGAATTGCACGTATTTTCTGATTTGGATCAATGAGATAAACATTTCGTACAGTCTCTTGCGTAGAGGTATCGGGAGCAATCATGCCATAAAGGTTTGCAACTTCGGCCATACGATCTGCAATTATTGGAAAAGGAATTTGAATACCTGTTAACTGATAAATTTGATTTACCCATGCCAGGTGAGAAGAGTTACTGTCTATGCTCAGTCCGATTAGTTTTGTATTTAATAATTCAAACTGATCGTTTGCTTGTGCAAAAGCGACAAATTCAGTAGTACAAACAGGAGTAAAGTCACCTGGATGAGAAAACAGAACAACCCAGTATCCTTTATAATCCGATAGTCTTATAGGCCCGAATGTTGTCACAGCAGTAAAATCAGGAGCTGTCATACCAATGCTTACGTTCATAAATGTACCTAAAAAATAGATTTAGATATTATATGACAGTATAAATAGCGTGTTTCAAGTTATTACAATTTTAATTTTAAATAAATTAAATCATTGTTAATTGGTCCAATACTGAGCCTGGTATAGCCGGCAGGCTGACCAGGCAGTCAGCACTGCCTTCCACAGCATGCACATCTTTTCTTCCGGTCCCATATAATAAGATATAAAATTAATAAAAGAGGTGCAATATGAGTTGTTTTTGGGGCGGCTGTAATAACAACTGCAGACGTAATTGTAACAATAACTGTGGCTGCATTAGTAATAGCGGATGTAATAATAAATGTAATTGTGAAGCTGAAAAAGACGAATGCGAAAAGGAAAGAAGAGAAGCTTATTGTGCAGGTTTTCGGGATGGCTGTAACAGTGCTTCCCGTTGGCGCAACGATGATGATTGCGGATGCTAGTTGATGCAGGATAAGATATAAGCCTGCAGGAAACTTAAGTTTCCGCTCTGGAATGTGACCCCAACAGGCGTTTAAATACCATCCTAACAGGTGAGCGCGTTGAATAACGTGACTGCCGGCAGAAAAATATAATAACACAATCATTGACTATAAATAGCCCCGGGACTTTTGTCTTCGGGGCTATTGTATTTCTGTAAACGACAATTTACTGAAAAATTTCTGATCGTAAGGGATAATATCCATCTTCAAGATCATGTTACGCAGAGAAGGAGGCGCTGAAGTAAAAACGACAACTTTTCCCGTACTGTTCCGTTCCTTGGAGAGTGATGACCTGCTGACAGACAGGCTTGATTTTCTGCCCATCGGCTTCGGCAGCGTTACAAGTATTGGCGGTGTGGGTCCTTCCTGTTTTGACGGCAGAATTTGAAATTTTTTGTTATAAAATTGAAAAACATTTAAAGGAATATGTTCAAAAAAGATATTTTATGATAAAATATTGATAAGTGAATTAAGATACGAGGAGGTGTTACCTGTGATTGCAACAGAACGTAAACGGTATATTATACAGCAGTTAAATGAAAAAGGCATTATTAATTTAAAAGAAATAGCAAAAGAGCTGAAAATATCAGAGATTACAGCACGCCGTGATTTTGAAAAACTGGAAGCAGAAGGCAAGCTGAAACGGGTCCTGGGCGGAGCTACTTTGGACACGGACCAGGAGATGGCCCCAGATGGAGCAGAACTTACAATGAAAGAGAAGAAAATGCTTCATAAAAAGGAAAAGGAACGGATCGCTGAGTTTGCAGCCCAATTTGTTCAGGATGACGACAGCGTATTCCTGGATGCGGGGACTTCCATGGTTCCTCTCATGCGGATACTTGAGAAAAGAAAAATCAAAATAGTAACATACAACGAACTGTTGATCAGCAGCATTCACAATCCGGTTGCCGAGATATTTGTGGTAGGCGGGCAGCACCGCCCCTATTACAGCATGAACGTAGGCCCTGTTGCTCAGGATGTGCTGAAGCAGTTTTATTTTAACAAAGCATTTCTGGGCTGCTCCGGCGTGGATTTTTCCCAGGGAATGGTATATACTACGGAGATGGAGAGCCTTCTTATGAAGAGGATTGCTTTGGAGAATGCATATGAGTCCTATCTCCTGGTGGATCACAGCAAGATCGGCAGACGGAATTATTTGAAGCTGGCTGAAACCTCTGCCTTTACCAGCATAATCTGTGATAAAAGAGGGGATGAGGAAGACCGCGGTTATCCGGAAAATGTTAAAATTATATAGATTTTATTGAAATGTGTACACAAACAATAGAAATGTCATGTCGGACAATAATCATTCTTTCTGACATGACTTTCTTATTACATATAAATGATAAAAAATGATAATTCAATGATTTGTATTATAAAAAAAGATAAAAAATGATAAAAAATGATTGAGATTGAATGTGAGGTGTGTTATAATGTACTTATCATAGAAGGAAACCAAAAAACGAGGAGGATTCATAATGAAAACGCAGGACCCTAGGAAAAGAAAGATTCTTGAATCGTTCAAAGGCGGGTTGATTGTATCCTGCCAGGTTCAGCAGGATGATCCCATTTACAGCAACGATATTGTGGTGAAAATGGCACAAGCCGCTGAATGGGCGGGAGCGGTGGGAATCAGAGCCAATTCCCCGAAACAGATCCGGGCGATCCGGGCAGCGGTGGACCTTCCCATCATCGGCCTGTATAAGATCTGGCATGATGATACGGAGGTGTTTATTACACCGACCCTGGAAGCGGCAAAGGAGGTATGGGAGGCAGGGGCTGATATCATCGCCATGGACTGTACGGAACAGATCACTCATGAAAAGACGGCTGCTTATGAGCTGATTTCAAAGGTAAAAGAAGCAATTCCGAAAGCAATGACCTTTGCGGACATCTCTACATATGATGAGGCAAAACGCGCGGTTGAATTGGGCGCAGATTTAGTAGGGCCTACGCTTTACGGGTATACGGCGGCGACAAAAGATATTGAATTGCCTGATTTAAGAGAATTTGCGAGAATGTGCAGAGATTTTGGAGATAATGCTTATATGGTTATGGAAGGCCATATCTACACCCCGGAGGATGCGATGAAATGCATGTTTCTGGGAGCACATACGGTGGTGGTGGGAAGTGCCATTACCAGGCCTCATCTTACTGCAAAGCGTTTTGTGGATCTTCTAAGCGGTTACCAGAACAACTGGAGGGAAGCAGAAAGAAGCAAGCATATATGCAGCGTCTTATGACGGCCGGGTCAGAATCTGTGAAATAAACCGGGCACATAGGAGCCTGGCGCCAGGGGAGTGTGCCGGTTTCTGTTCTGGTTTTTTAGGGCAGGAGAAACGGCAGCAGAGAATGATGGAGGAACAGATTGTTTTGCTTGGAGTATGGCAACTAAAAAACATTATAAATGTTATAGGAGGGAATATGTTTTTAAGAGTAGACGACCGTTTGGTACATGGGCAGGTAGTAACTGCATGGCTGAAGCAGCTGAAAGCAAAGGTGATCATCGCTGTTGATGATACGGCGGCAACGAATATAATTATCACCAAGGCTTTGAAAATGGCAACTCCCAAAAATGTGGAGCTGGTTGTTGCAACCGTGGAGGATGGGATGAAGGTCCTGTCAAAGTACAATGAAAATGAAGTGATGATTATCACGAAAGCGCCGGTAACGGCAAAGCGGATCATAGACGCCAATCCCGATTATAAGTGGACCGTAAATGTTGGGAATGTGGGCATGGCGGGAGGAAGAAAAAAGTTCGCCCAGACCGTACATTTGGATGAAGAAAATTATGCGGCCGTATGTGGGTTAAAGGATCACAAAAATGTGGAAATTTTCATGCAGACAGTACCCGGACAGCCGGAAAACCGGTTCTGAGGATAAGGAGGAGAGATTATGACGTTTTTGCAAGCAGTTCTTATTGCACTTTTTGCCTATCTGGCCTGGATTGCCACTCCATGGCTGGGAGGACAGGGAATTTCCTATCATGTGTTTGGAAAACCTCTTGTGGCTGGATTGATTGTAGGTCTTATTATGGGCGATGTGAAAAACGGGATCATTATCGGAGCCACCATCAATGCCTTATATATCGGCGCGGTAACTCCGGGCGGAGCCATGGCATCTGATATTAATATTGCAGGATATGTGGGCACTGCTCTTGCCTTATCAACGGCTGTATCTGCAGAAATGGCTGTTTCCATAGCTGTTCCCCTGGGGCTGGTAGGGACATTTGTATGGCAGCTGTTTGCCACCATCAATTCCTTTCTGGTACATAAAACAGATAAGTATGCGGCGGAGGGCAACGTGGCAAAGCTTACTTTCATGACTCTTGGCCTTCCTCAGATGATTGCTTTTGTACTTCGGTTCATACCGGTATTTTTAGTGTTGTACTTTGGGGCCTCTGCTGCCCAGAATATTGTCCAGTTCATACCGGAGTGGCTTACAAAGATCATCACTGTCATCGGCGGCATGCTTCCTGCGTTAGGTATGGCTGTTCTTCTTAAAATGCTTCTGTCAACACCATCCCTTCTGGGATATTTTATACTCGGTTTTATACTGATTGCAGCACTGGGACTGCCTATCTTTACAGTGGCGTTAATTGGAGCTGCCCTGGCTATGATCAGCATGTTGGGCAAGGCAAATCAAGAGGGGGTTTACTCATGAGCGAAAATCGTGGTAATATAGAAGTAACCAAAAAAGATATATATAAGGTAGGAATCCGCTGGCTGCTGTCCAATACATCTGCATGGAACTGGGAACGTATGCAGAATGTAGCCTTTGCCTGGAGTATGGTTCCTGTTTTAAAAAAGATATGTAAAAACAAAGAAGAAATGGGAGCCGCATTAACCCGCCATATGTCATTCTTTAATACGGAACCTACAATCGGCACTCCATTGGTCGGAGCTGTTGCTGCCATGGAAGTTCAAAGAGCAAAGGGAGAGGATATTCCGGATGATGTTTTTAATGCCATTAAATCCGGCCTCATGGGACCGATGGCCGCATTAGGAGATTCTCTTTTTGCCAGCACCGGCAATGCACTTTTGCTAAGCTTTGGCATGGGGCTGGCGCTGGAAGGAAATGTTCTGGGACCCATTATCTTTATGGTGCTTTGGACGGCCGTTACCTTTGGATTTTCCATGTGGGGCGTCCAGTTTGGATTCCGGGAAGGCCTAAAAATCATGGATTCCGAGATTTTCTCTCCGTCTATGATTGCGAAAGCAACATCCTTTCTTTCCATTCTTGGACTTACCGTAGTCGGAGGACTGTCTGCCCAATTCGTATCTTTGTCCACTCCGATTTCATGGACAAACGGAGAAAGCACCACACAGCTGCAGACAATTTTAAATGGCTTGATGCCTGGCCTGCTTCCATTTATAGTAGTCATGGCCATTTGGTACTTACATGATAAAAAGAACATGTCGGTAATAAAGCTTTTGGTGATTTTAATAATAATCGGAGCTGCCGGTTCGCTTCTGCACATTTTATAGGGAGGAAGAATGGTTAATATTTTAACAATGACCCATGGCGAAATGGCCCAAGGGCTGTATCAGACGGTTAATATGGTAATCGGAGAGCAGGAGAACTTTTCGTATCTGCCATTCCGTCCGGACCAATCTCTTGACAGTCTGATCGGTACATTAAAAAACAAGCTGGAAGAATTCAAAAATGACCTGCCATGTCTGGTGCTGGTTGATTTGTTTGGCGGTTCGCCTTCCAATGCAATTGTACATCTGATAGCGGAGGGATATAATCTGCAGGCAGTGGCTGGAGTCAATCTTCCCATGGTGATAACGGCTTTAACGGAAAGGGAGATGTATTCTTCTGTTGAAGAATTTACCGGATATATCCGGTCTGCCGGCTCAGACGGCGTAGTGAATATTGTGGAAAGATTGATGGAAGAGTAAGTGATAAGAGAACGGACTGCGGATTGAAATTTCGGCAGTCCGTTCTTGTGCTGAAAGCATGAAACTGCGGTGGCTATGGTTAGTTACAGCGTTGCAAGGGGTGTATATTGGGAACCTGGAAATTATGTATTTCCGCCGGCAGAGCATACGAAATAAGTATAAGCAGACAAAGAAACAGGAGAGTATAAGATGAAAATACAAAACAAGGTATCTTACGGAGTGAAAATAATTTTTAGCGATATTGATGGAACGTTGCTTGATAACTGTCATCAGGTATCAGGCGGCACCTGCAAAAAAATAATAGAGCTGGAACAAAAGGGGATACCATTTGTTTTGATTTCAGCAAGGATGCCGGAAGGAGTGACAAGCATTCAGCGCCAGATCGGCAATCATAGTCCCATTATTTGCTATAGCGGCGGCTTAATATATGATGAGGGCGGAAAAATATTGTATAGCTGTCTTTTAGAAATGGATAAGGCGTTAAAGATCAAAGAAATATTGAAAGCGGAATTTCCCCGGATATCTTTCAATACTTACGGCTATGAAAAATGGATTGTGGACAGCGCCAATGATCCCTGGGTCCGGGAAGAAGAAAATATTACTGGATTGAAAGCAAAAGAAGGGGATATGGAAAAAGAATTTGCGGAAGAAGGAGGGATCCATAAACTCTTATTGATGGGAGAGTCAGAGGAAATACAGAGCGTGGAAACTCGTTTAAGGAAGGAATATCCTGAATTATCAATTGTTCTGTCTAAAAAGAATTATCTGGAAATTATGCATGGAAATGCAAACAAATCAACAGGAATATGCCATTTATGCAATCACAGGGGAATCTCTCTGGAGGAAGCCATGGCATTCGGTGACGGGTATAATGACATGGATATGCTGAAGGCTGTAAAATACAGCTATGCAATGGGGAATGCGCCGGAAGAGGTAAAGGAAAGTGCGGCGTATGTGACGCTGAATAATGACAATGAAGGGATACTCGCCGTTATAAAAGAACTGAATTGATGCTGGTACCGTATCAATTCAGTTCTGTCCGGGAAAACAATGTTTTTGGCAATAAAAAAACTCCCCGAGTAGGACTTGAACCTACGACCCAACGGTTAACAGCCGTTTGCTCTACCGACTGAGCTATCGAGGAATACATGACTTATTATACCCGAAAAGTTAAATATGTCAATAGAAAAAAATAAAAATATAAAAAAATGCGGGAGATGGGACTTGAACCCACACGTCTATACAGACACAAGATCCTTAGTCTTGCCTGTCTGCCAATTCCAGCACTCCCGCACAACGAACCTTATTTTAGCACCGTTGTTTAAAATTGTCAATATTTTTTGAAAAATATATACAAAAAATATATTTGAAAAATTTGGAGAAATGTTGTTGACAGATTAATGCTTGTATACTATAATAACTATTGTTGTTGCGAGAGATAACAACGAAATGCAGAAGTGGCGGAATTGGCAGACGCGCACGGTTCAGGTCCGTGTGGTAGCAATACCTTGAGGGTTCAAGTCCCTTCTTCTGCATGAAACTATACAGGCGGTCATAGTTGTATAGTTTTAAATTCTTATATGACATGCGGGAGTGCTGGAATTGGCAGACAGGCAAGACTAAGGATCTTGTGGTTGTATGATCGTGTGGGTTCAAGTCCCATCTCCCGCATTATTGTTTTTACAGAAAGAGGTTGATTATTGAGAATCGGCCTCTTTTTTTACTGTTTTGAAAATTAATCATTTCGCATACAAAAAAAGCCGTGGAGCTTGGTATTTCTGCTGTTATGGAAGGCGGCAATCAACAAACTGCCGTGAGGCACATCCACCCTTTTTTGTTCTTGTGCAGTTCCACCTTTAAGTACCCGATTTTCAAGAGTCTTTTTTTCAAATCCTCTCCCCGATATACAGTCATTCCTTCTATGCGGTCAGTCCATGTGGTGTTGCTGGGATCAGCGGATTCGCAGCAGATAAAAAGGATACCGCCCGGTTTCAGAACACGCTTGATTTCCTTGAAAGCGGCATCCGGATCCGGCCAGAAATAGATGGTTTCAAAAGCGGTAACATAGTCAAGGCTGTGGTCGGAATACGGCAAACTGGAGACATCTCCCTGGTGGATAGTGCATCGTTTTCCAAGATAGTCAGCATTGGTTTTCTTACTGAAAGCAACGCTTTCTGCCGAATAATCCAGACCATCCACCACACTCTCTGAAACGTCCTTCAGCATTTTAGCGATATTGGCTCCGCCGCCGCAGCCTACATCCAGAATATGAGTGTGATTCCGCAAAGTCAGGTGCGAAAACCCCCATGCTGCCAGTTTTGCATGTCCCGTATTCATGCCTTTTAGCATCATCCTGCCAAGTGTGCCTTCCGGTTTTCTTGTATTTTGAATAAATTGTTTGAACATAGATACAACCCCCTTCAGATGGTTAGCTTACACTAACTATCTTAGCACAATTTCTATTGGGCGTAAAGCTATATATCAATCCGTCAGCGCCTGCAGCCCTTTCTTCCTATTAAAATGTCTGAATGACTTCAGGCATTTTCTTCCGTTTCATAATTAAAAAAATTGCGGCATTTATAAAAGTCATAAATGGAAGCACCGGTGAATGGCGGAGGAATACTGGTATAAGATAAAGGGGGTGCCTGATCATTCCCAACGACCAAAAATCAGCCCCTTTGCTTTGCTGTTTGATGAGGCTAAATTAATTACAACAGGATGATCGGCATTTCCTGATAATGGTATCATTTAGTACATGAAAACTCTAATTAAGTACATATATTTCCAGGGCATCCAAGTTTTATACTATACTTTTGACGTAAAGTATTTAAACTATTATGGAATATTCGATTATGGAGGGAATACGGTGAGATTTCAGATTACAACGGACTATGCTATTCGGATTATTCTTTATATGGCTCGGCAGGATATGGAAATAACAACTGCCAAGGCGGCAGCGGCTCATTTGGGAATGACCTACAATTACTTCAACAAGGTTGCTGCAAAAATCAGAATGGAGGGATTTATAGAATCCGTGCAGGGTCCAAAGGGGGGATACCGCTTGGCTAAAGATGCTTCAGATATTACATTATACGATATTGTTGAGGCTATGGAAGGAAGTATCTGTATTAATCGATGTCTGGAAGAGGATGGATTTTGCAGCAGAAATGCTGCTTCAGTATGTCTGGTGCATCGAACTTTGGAATCCATCCAGTCTAAAATGATTGAAATGCTGCGCGGTACTAGAATTTGTGATCTTATTCAAGAAAGAGCACTCGATATTTAAAAGAAACTGGATTAATTTCGATGGCTGCTACTGTATTGCTGCCCTCCTTGACGCCGATGAAAGAAATTAAGGCGTAATCGAAAAAAGGAGGAAAGAACATGCAAAAAAGGGCACACCGTAAAATTGGTAGATTTTTCAGCTTACTGATGACAGTAGTTTTAGTCTGTAGCATGATACCAATGAATGCATATGCAAATGATGAAACGGTTTCTTTATTTAATGAAGAGCTGGATATGGAACTAAATAATACTGAAGAAGATGAAACAGAAAATATTATTCCGGCAGATGATGACCTGACTTTATTGGAAGAGGAAGTTCCGGCAGAGGTTGATGAGGAAGAAACTCTCTCTCATGCAGAATTGGAAGATGAGAGTGTCATACCGGAAGAAATACCTCTTATCCAGCAGGAGGAAGTTACAGAAACAACTGTGGAAACAATGGCAGAGGCTTTTGATGCTCCGCAGCCGGAGACAGTGATGGTTATCTTTGATCCTGATGACGGCACACAATACGAAGATTTTTATAAGACAACAGTGCCTGTAGGAGGAAAAATCACCCATAAGCCTGCAGACCCCACAAGGGATGGCTACTTATTCAAAGGCTGGTACGGCTATTCAGATGAAAATGATGAGCCTGTTAAGTGGGATTTTGCGAATGATACTGTTTCGGAGAATACCACTTTGTGGGCAGCCTGGGAAGAAGCATGGATAGTCGCTTTTGATCCGGATGACGGCACACAATACGAAGATTTTTATAAGACAACAGTGCCTGTAGGAGGAAAAGTCAGTGATAAGCCTGCGGACCCCACAAGGGACGGCTACTTATTCAAAGGCTGGTACGGCTATTTAGATGAAAATGATAAGCCTGTTATGTGGGATTTTGCAAATGATACTGTTTCGGAGAATACCACTTTGTGGGCAGCCTGGGAAGAAGCATGCATAGTCGCTTTTGATCCTGATGACGGCACACAATACGAAGATTTTTATAAGACAACAGTACCTGTAGGAGGAAAAGTCAGTGATAAGCCTGCAGACCCCACAAGGGACGGCTACTTATTCAAAGGCTGGTACGGCTATTTAGATGAAAATGATAAGCCTGTCATGTGGGATTTTGAAAATGATACTGTTGCAGAGAATACTACTTTGTGGGCAGCTTGGGAAGAAGCATGCATAGTCGCTTTTGATCCTGATGACGGCACACAATACGAAGATTTTTATAAGACAACAGTGCCTGTAGGAGGAAAAGTCAGTGATAAGCCTGCAGACCCCACAAGGGACGGCTACTTATTCAAAGGCTGGTACGGCTATTTAGATGAAAATGATAAGCCTGTCATGTGGGATTTTGAAAATGATACTGTTGCAGAGAATACTACTTTGTGGGCAGCCTGGGAAGAAGCATGCATAGTCGCTTTTGATCCGGAAGACGGCACACAATACGAAGATTTTTATAAGACAACAGTACCTGTAGGAGGAAAAGTCAGTGATAAGCCTGCAGACCCCACAAGGGACGGCTACTTATTCAAAGGCTGGTACGGCTATTTAGATGAAAATGATAAGCCTGTCATGTGGGATTTTGCAAATGATACTGTTACGGAGAATACCACTTTGTGGGCAGCCTGGGAAGAAGCATGTATTGTCGCTTTTGATCCGGAAGACGGCACACAATACGAAGATTTTTATAAGACAACAGTGCCTGTAGGAGGAAAAGTCAGTGATAAGCCTGCGGACCCCACAAGGGACGGCTACTTATTCAAAGGCTGGTACGGCTATTTAGATGAAAATGATAAGCCTGTTATGTGGGATTTTGAAAATGATACTGTTGCAGAGAATACTACTTTGTGGGCAGCCTGGGAAGAAGCATGCATAGTCGCTTTTGATCCGGAAGACGGCACACAATACGAAGATTTTTATAAGACAACAGTACCTGTAGGAGGAAAAGTCAGTGATAAGCCTGCAGACCCCACAAGGGACGGCTACTTATTCAAAGGCTGGTACGGCTATTTAGATGAAAATGATAAGCCTGTCATGTGGGATTTTGAAAATGGTACTGTTACAGAGAATATGACACTGTGGGCATCTTGGAAGGAAGATAGCAACGGCGGCAATAATAATGGCGGAAACGGTGAAGGCGAAAATAACAATAACGGCGGAAACGGAGAAGGCGAAAATAATAACAACGGCGGAAACGGAGAAGGCGGAAATAATAACAACGGCGGAAATAGTGGAGGTGGAACCGGAGGCAGCGGTGGAGGCAGCAGTGGAGGAAATAGCGGACCTGTTGTTTCAGGTAATGCTGGTAATAACACCAGTACTAATATCAATGAACAGGAAGTTCCCAAATCTTCTGCCGATAGCGAACGTGTGGATATCGATGAACAAGAAGTACCCAAGGAGAAATTGGACTATTTACCGAAAACAGGAGAGGATAGCACATCCCGAATCATATATGGGACATTGATTCTTTTATCATTGTTTATGTTTGGTATAAGCCTGCCCTATAGAAAGAAAACCATTTAATAAAGAGAAGCGGTGAGGAGGATCTGAAAGAAAAACTCCTCACCGTTTTATTTGTCGAAAGAGTCATACTGAGGCAAGGTTACCTCACTTTTTCTTACATGACCATGCATTTTACATAAATAATTGAGTTTTTTTTTAATGGCTTTCATCTTATTTTCCAGACAGTCTGTTTTTCAATGGTTTGCTGCTGTTATTGTTGGTCCTAAGACCAGTTATGATAGACTTGAAACCGCTCCATCAACCGTCCCTTGTTTCTCCCGTGCTTTCTTCAGGAAAATGTCAGCTATCCGCATAATTGGCTGCAGTCCGTTGCCTTCTTGTTACTTTTCGGATAGATGATGTTATTCCGTCTGCATTGGTGGTGTTGAGCTGGGAAACCGCATCAGAGGATTGAAAAAGCTTTACTTGACATTAAAAAATCTATAAAACACTTACAGCTGAATGTTTTTTAATTTTAAAACTCCTAAATTTAATACCTATAAACTTCTATTTAATACATATAACTCAAGGACATCCAAGTTTAATATATACTTATCAAGTGAAGTTCAAGAATATGATTTTGGAGGAAATACGATGAGATTTCAGATTATTACAACTTTTGAAATTTGTACAATCTTTAATAAGGCAGCTCCCGTATACTCTTGTTATCCGGCGGGGACAAGACGCTGTCAATGGAGAGAATAGCTGCTGCCCAGTTTAAGTATGGTATAAACGAGTAACGGTATATTTAAAAACAGATTGCAGGAAAACTAAATGCAGGCACTTATAAAGTGGTGTTTGACATAAAGAGGAGGATAAAGCGTGATTATCGCAATTTGTGATGATAATGAGCAAGAACTGAAACAATGTAAAAAGCGATTGGAACTGTTGGCATCAATTCATCAAATTGATGCGGAGTTTTCCTTATATCACAAGGGTGAAGAATTACTGTTCCATTTGCAAAGTTTCAAGAATTATCCGGACATTATTTATCTGGATATGAGAATGAACGGGATACAGGGGGATGAGGTTGCCAGGAAGCTGAGAGATCAGGGGTGTATCAGTGAAATTGTGTTTTTTACAGTATCTAAAGATTATTATACTACGGCATTTGATGTCAGGGCATTGCATTACGTTGTAAAAGGAGAAACAACGGTAGAAAAGTTCGAAGATATTTTCATGCAGGCAGTAAAATCAGTACAAGAAAAGCAAACAGAATATATTATGTGTACAGGTGCAGGTGAATTCCGAAAAATTGAGATAAAAAAGATTCATTACTTTGAGGTTGTTAAACGAATTGTAACTGTTTATTACGGCAGCGACCAGTTTAGTTTCTATTCAACCATTGGAAAAATTGAATTAAGGTTAAAGGATTATGGTTTTGTAAGGGTCCATAAGTCTTATGTGGCGGCAATAGCTCATATCAGAACTTTTTCGTTTAAAGAAATAATATTGGATACGGGAACGGTGCTGCCAGTAGGAAGAAGCTATTACTCAGAATTGAAACGGGAAATGGAAGAATACGCTGAATCGGGAGCAGTGGTGTAGTTTGGAGCATAAATATTGCTGTTTATCCGCAAATCAATACAAAATGAAAAAAATGGGGTAAGGTAATGTTGAAAGGAATTGTTAGGCCCAATAAAGGAATTAACCAAATTCCATATGCAGATGGAATTATCACAACCGTCTGTTTTTTAATAAAAATAGGATAGGGGGACAGGTAATTGCAATTAAGAAAAAGGCTTCTTATGTTGCTGAGCACATTATTGTTAACCATCCTATGTTGTGAAGTCGGGTATGCTTATACACATCCTGACTGCATCGATGGCAAGCAGCATGAATTTGAAAGTCATATTTTAATACTGAACTCAGAAGAGTCAGAAGGTCAAGTTGAAAATGTATGTATCTTGTGTGGATATACATATATAGAATATCTGCCGGCAACCGGTCATCATTACGGAGAATGGAAAGTGGTGGAAGAAAGGCCGGATTCCGGTATAAGAATTGAGCGGAGAGAGTGTCAGGGATGCCATCGGGAAGAATTGCGGACAGTCAGAATAAATCCATTATTACCGGATTCTGATTCTAGCTCTGCTCAGGAAGAGGAGTATGGCATCAATCGGATGGATTTTGCGTTATCAGCATCGATTGGAGGTATCTGGGGGGGGACGGTTGCGGTACTTTGGTACAATGGTTTAGTTCTGAACTGGTACAAGAGAGAAAGTGCTAAGGCGCTTAAGAGGAGGTGATGACTTATAACGGTCAGTAACATTATTGAATTGGTTATTTTAATATGCAGCATTCCGGCTGCTATTTGCATCATTGCAGTCAGTAACCGAAAAGTCAAAGATCTGGATGGTTTAGGCGATGTTGTGAAAGAAGAAGGCGGAGAGGGCGTAGTAGTAGCGCAGTGTTAATCGAGTGAAACAGAGGTGAAGATATGGATAAAAACCGGAATAGATTTAATGGGCTTGCCAAGTTATATGCAAGTACGGGTTTGATAGTAGCCTTGATAACTGCTGTTTCACTGGCAGCCTTTGCGGAAACGGGGCATGTTGAAAGCTCATTTGGCGTAAAAGCCAAGGGGGAAAGAGCAGGAACAAAGGCGACGCCTTCTAGATCATCGAGATCATTGGCGGCACCGTTATTTGCAAAACTTCCGGGACAATCGAGTTTGCAGGAACTGTTGGAACAGGAATCAGACAATGGAGATGCTATTATTCCTACATGGTTTCAGGTTTCGTTAAATGGAGTGGCCATTGTTAACAGTGATAATTGGAATGTTACTATAGAAAGAAATAAGAAAATCAAACCCGATACTGCTGTTAAACACCAGCTAAAAGTGACGATTTATCCACAGGCAAATGGATTGGGGGCCGGAGACAGTGTAACATGGAATCTGGGGCGGATTGAAGGACTTTCCCTGGAAAGCGAATTCTGGGAAGAGTTAGTTCTAAGCGGAGGAGTCCATGTTGGAGATGTAATGCTTTGTTATACGGAAAACAGTGATATTATCCTCTATACTGAGTTTAAAGAAGAAGTAAACATGTATTCAAGTATTACAATTACATATTGGTATGATTGTGGTTTTGTTCCTGTAGATGAACCGACTCAAATTATGTTTGATTTACCGGGATATGATGAACCGATTCCGGCGGTGCTTTTGCCTGAAAACGGAAGTACCACAGAACCGGAAGAAACAACTGCAGAAGAAAGCAGTCCGCAGGAGACAACCGAGGAAGAAACAACTGCAGAGGAAAGCAGTCCGTCGGAGGCGACCGAGGAAGAGACGACTGCAGAGGAAAGCAGTCTGCAGGAGACAACCGAGGAAGAGACGACTGCAGAGGAAAGTAGTGCGTCGGAGGCGACCGAAGCAGAGACAACCACGGAGGAAATACCGCCGGAGGAGACACATCGTCCGACAAAAGATTCGGGCTCAGGCAGGGATTCGGGGTCAGACAGAGAAGAAATTACATTTTTAAAAGAAACAACAAATCCGGAAAGGATTCCAGAGAGTTCAACAGAGACTGAGACGGAAGCCGAACCTCCGGCAGAAGAATCTCAATTCCAGGAAAAGAATTTGCAAAACGAAAAACCGGCTGAAAGTACCGGGGAATCAGAAGAGGCATTGGATATCAACATTTCTTTAGGCACAGAGGTTGTTGCCAGCCATGGGATGCAGTCACTGGTACTTCCAAATGGGATCCTTACATATAAAATTGTGCTTCGCAATGACAGTGAAGAAGAAATTAAGGATGTTCGTATCCGCGATTATCTTCCGGAGCATACCAGTTTTGTTTCAGTGGAAGACGAAGGTATCTATGGTGTTATTGATGGGCAGCAGTATATAACATGGCTGCTGGAAAGAATCCTCCCTGGAGAGGAACGGGAAATAACCTTTCAAGTAAAGGTGTTTCTTTGTACTCCGCCGGATTATCCGGTTAGGAATCGGGTTTACTGGCAGGCTGATGACGGCAGATCCGCAAACAATCAGGAAAGGCCTGAGAATCAGGTGGACTTTCCGTTGATTACCATTGGGTAGAAAGGGCTATTGTACCTTTTATCATTAAATTCAAATATCAAAAAGGAGAGAAAGAAAAATGAAAAAAAGACTCATAACAGCTTTATTAGCAGGCGTAATGGCATCAAGTATGGTGATGCCGGCAATGGCTGAACCGGGAGGAGCTGTTCCTGCATCAACCGGCACAGATATATGGGCAGGTGTTATTATCGAAGATAAGGATGCAAAAGTAAAAGTAGAAGTTCCAACTCTGTTTGCATTTGTGGTAAAAGGTACGACTGACGTAAGTAATACCAGTTCTGTAACCAGTGCAAACGGAGACATATATCTACCAAATGTAAAGGTAGACGTAACCACACCGTCAACGAACGGACAAGGTGCGGTTTATAACCTGCAGACAGAAGGGAATCTTACTGTTGAGGGAAAACTGCCATTCACAAACTATTCCACTTTTAAGAATATTTCGGGTCGAAGAGAAGGTCTTGCAGTTAAAATTAATGGAAATATCAAGAATGAAGGGGATGATGCATCTAGAAAATATTGGACCCATACAACCAGCAGCAACACTGGAACAGATGATTTTAAGAAATACAATATAAGCATTGATGGAAACAAATTTGATACAGTGGCAAACGGCGGACTTCAGATGTCTGGTGCCGGTATTAACTTGGCAGCGCCTAACACAGATCCATTAGGTGATTTAAGTTATTCTAACGTAGACAGTAATGATTATGCAACTGTGGGAGAGACTCATCATGCAAAATTCGATGTGAGTGTAGGTGGAAAAAAGGGCCAGTATAAGCAGGTGGAAGAGTCTGCAAAGATTGGTAACATTGTATGGACGATCAGCGTAGAGATGCAGGGTGATGTCGATACCGCACCTAACGAGGATTATCTTCAGCCTTAATTTAATGTAAGGAAAGTATATAAGAACCAATGATGATAAGACAAGATCCCGGAAGAATCTCTGAAAAGAGATTCTCCGGAGATTTGTTGCGAATAAACTGCAGGGAAAAGAGCTGTTTACTTGCAAGAGATTTCCGGAATAAGCCTGAATGGAAAAGAGGAAAATAAATGAATCATATGGGACGGTGGAAAAAATATAAAGTCAGACTTGCAGCAGTTGGATTAATATGTGTGATCAGTCTGCGCTTTTCTGCATTAGCAAGCGAAGGCCCGACATCCAATGTATGGCTGAGTGTCACTCAGATACCATCGGAAGCAAGGGTTTCAGTAACCGTACCTTTGGCATATGGATTTGTAGTGCGTGGAAGTGTTGACAGCGGTGATACGTATCCGGTATCAGTTGAGAATGGAAACTTACTTGTGCCGAATGTAAAGGTATTTGTCAGTGTACCCTCCGGTTCCGGAGCAGGAACAACGGCAGAGTATGAATTGCAGACCATATCGGAAGATATGATCCCACTCCTGAATTACTCAACAGATGTAAGAGAAGAGCACCTGGACGAAGAGAATCCTCCGAGAGAGGGATTGCCGGTTGAGCTAAAGCCCTTTATTGCAAGTAATGAAAGCGATAGCGGGAAGACGCATCACTGGAAAGTGGTGAGTTATGATCCGACATGGGATGGAGCTTCGTCGCCGACTAATTTTAAAGAGTATCAGATGCTAATAGATAATGTTGCATTTTCTGATCCTGGACAAATGACAATCAGTTATGAAGATGGCAGCACGGAGCTTAAGGATGTGTTTTGGTATGCTGATATAATTGCCTTGAGCCCACCGGAAGATGTGCTGACAAATGGCTATACTGCGGCGGGAACTGCTCATATACCTTCAGAAACATATGTCACAGTAGGCGTCAAAACAGGTGGAATGCAGAATGAGTATAAGCAGGTTGAAGAGTCACTGAAAGTCGGAGCGATTTTTTGGCAGGTAATACCGGGGGAACTTTCGGAGGTTATGCCGTAATTGATCTTTAATATAAAAGAAACGTAAAGGATTGGAAAAATGACACTACAAAAAGAAAAGAAAAAAAGCAAGTTGTTATGGATCATAATTTTTCTCCTGCTGCTTTTGATTGGAGTTGGATCAGGTATCTATTATCAGATGACCAGAGACAATAATTTAAGCCGTTTAACAAGAGATGAGTTGGCTTTGGGTGGTATGCTTCCAGGTAAGACAGACCAGGAAATCGCGGATATATTAGGTGCCAAGGTAGCGGAAGGCATGGTGGATATCGGAATTGCTGCCGGTCCGGTATTTGAATATGGAGGAAAGAAAGGGAGGATTGCAATTGAGAATATTGCGGCTAACCATTATTCTTTTCAGGTTGATATCAGGTTGGATGACACTGGAGATGTTGTTTATCAGTCGGGATTGATTGATCCGGGATTTTATATTGAATATATCGAGTTAAATAAAACGCTTCAGGCAGGAGATTATCAGGCGACAGCACACTTTACCACATACTCATTGGATGAGACTGAGGATAAGATCTCCGAGGCAAATGTAAAACTTGTACTTCATGTGATGGAGGGTGCATTCTATCAATGAAGCTCAATCACTGCAAAAATCGCTATTACTTAATATTTACAGCCGTTGCCTGCCTGCTGGCCGGTTCGTTTTTTGCCGGCATGGGCTTGCAGAAAATAGTTGGCAGCCAGAAACTCCGAAAAGAGTATGCCACATCAGAACTCCAGTGGAAACAAGAACTGGCTGAAGGTGAAGATGCTGCTATTGTAAGAGATTTGAGAAATCAGGAATTGGTCGAAAATATGAAATATGTTTCTTTGGAACGTCAGATTTATTTTGATTATGCTGATGCTTTCGGAGAAGCCAGGATTGCAAATGGAAGTGAGAATAAATTCAGCTGTACTGTAAGAATAGTTCGGGATGCAACCGGAGAAGTGGTTTATGAATCTGATTTGCTTGAACCTGGATATTACATTGAAAAAATTCGCTTGGCTGGCGGTCTTAAACAAGGGTTTTATCCCTGTACTGCGGTTTGGGATTTTTATACACAAGGTGAAGAATATGCAGGGGAAACGGCTTGGAACGTGGTTGTGATTATTAAGTCTGCGAACTAAGGGCCGGGAAAAGGAACAAGAGTTAAAAAAATGACGGCTTAGCCTGTTGGGCGGAATGGCTGTGACTGGATGCGGCTGACAGCCATGTACTTTATCAACAAATACATAGAACAGAGGTAGATATTATGGATAGAAAAAAGCTCCTGTTTTCATGGCCGATATGCAGCTTATTGATTCTGCTTGTTTGCTTTCCGGTCTGGGCGGACGGGAAAAGTTCAGGCGGTGGAGCTGTTCCGAAAGGAAATGGAGATACCGATATTATGGCAGGTGTAGTCGTTGATTATATGGGGAAAATGCGTTTTCTGGTTCTGGATATTGAATCCAATAATCCACTTGAAGGCGTGTCTGTAGAAATTTTCATCCCTAGCCTGAACCGTTATGTTTTGTTTGGCATGACAGACAGTAGCGGTATTTATGAGTTGGAGGTGGTCAATAGTACCGCTCTTTCTGCACCGGAAAGTGAACAGTTCATCAAAGATGGTGACAATTATATATCTAATGGTATGCTGGTGTATCTAAGCAGTAATAGAGTTCGGTACCGGGTTTATAAAGCGGGCTGGAATCCCTATCCCCGAAGTGGACGATATACATTGAAGGGTGGAAAGGAACCGGAGACGGTTACCATATATTTGTATCAGAGAAATGGCAATGATAGCGATGACGATGATGCAGGCTCTAAAAAGGTTGTTCCGGGAGAAGGAAGCATTCCTTTGGAAGAGCTGCCTTCTGAAATTCCGGATAAAATCCCTCCATTGAGCCACAGTGAGGGAACCTCCGGAATCCCTAAAACCGGTGTGGAAGGAGCTCTTTATTATTGGGCATTAGGCTTAATATTCTTTCTCCTTGCAGGAGGGGCAATCTGGAAATTGTCAAGGCCGGATACTAAGAGTAAAGAGACGAAAAGGAGAGAACAGAATGATAAAACTTAAAAGATTTACAGCCATCCTTTTATGCTTGCTTATGATCTTTCCCGCTCAGGAACTTATGGTTCTGGCAGAAACCACATCAAAAAACAATGAACAGATAGAGGAAATGTCTTCGTCAGATAAAATTGAAGACGGAACAGACGGGATAGAGGAAACTCTGCCATCAGACATAACTGAAGATGGAACAGATTGGATAGAGGAAACTTTGCCGCCAGAATCCGTTGAAGACGGAACAGACCGGATAGAGGAAACTTTGCCATTAGAACCAATTGAGAGTGAAGAAGGCCAAATAGAGGAAACCTCACCGTCAGAATCCATTGAAGACGGAAACCGGATAGAGGAAACTCTGCCATTAAAACCAATTGAGAGTGAAGAAAACCGAATAGAGGAAACTCTGCCATTAGAGCCAATTGAGCGTGGAGGGGAACGCATTAAGGAAACGTTGCCATTAGAACCTTTGACTGATGATGCTCATGCAATATATTGGAATCCGGGCGGTCAGCTGCCGGTGGTGTTAGCGACCGCATCAAATGCTGAAGCAACTGCATCCAATGCAACCATGTCCAATGCAACTTCAACCAAGGTAAGAATGGGGAGGGATACTGCCAATGGACGGAGTCCTGCAAAGCCTGTAAAAACTCTTAAAAAGGCAATTGAGCGTGCAGAAGAACTGATGGAGAAAGAAGAACTGGATCCTTCTGATATTACTATTTATGCAATGAATCCGATGGAGGTGAAAGACGGGGAACTGTATGTATTAAATGCAGGAAATATCCGCATAGCATCCTGGCCGGAACGCCCTTATGAAAGTGACGCGTTGTTTTATGTGAATGGCGGACAATTAACATTGACGAATGCTCTGCTTGAGGCAGAAGTTCCGGATTATGACCCTGATGATACAGAATTGGTTTATGTCCGAGGCGGTGTCCTTCAAATAGGTCAGAATGTCAATATTAATGGTTGCGTTGTAATGGATTATTGCAGTGAGCAGGAAAATATAGAGCGGAAAGAAGATACGGCATCTCCTTCTAACGCCGGGGATACAGATTACACGGCAGCGGCAGAAAATGAACGAATTGAGAAAATGCTTCCACTGAAACCGATGGCCTCAACCGCCAGTCAAACAAAGGCGGCAGGAGAAGCAGCCTTTGATATCGATAATTATACTTTAGATACCGATGAAGATAATATTGAACTGCTGGTGGATAAGGTGTCTGCAAGTACCTGGAAAGATCCGATTATCGAGTTGACGGAAGGATTTGACGGTGGCAGCGGCGAGTATCTTCTGAAACTGCGGGATGATGGCATGGCAGAATCACGGGAACTGGTGACAACCCTTTATGCGGATGAAGCAACTGAGGAAGAATTTTTGGACTATTTTACTCTGGCAGAATCCGATAACTGGAACCTGGAGGTCGAGACTGAGGCAGCTGTTCAGTTAAGAGATACTGGTTCAGAAAGTAAAATCATGTCCCGGTCTTTTACCTTTGAGGCAGATACATTGACCAGTAAGACTCTGATTGCAAGCCGTTCTATAGGTGAAGCAAAGGTTATTTACTGGAACCCGGGAGCAGCTATGACCATTGATGAGGAGGTTTATCCGGCAGGCGATGATGCATTATATGATGGATCAAACCCACGTGCTCCTCTTAAAACCTGGAGCGCAGCAGCCGAGGAGGCTAAAAAGTCCAATGGAATTGTTGTAGCCATGCGATCCCTGAACTTGGGGGATGAAAATGCTGGTGAATATTTGGAGCGGCTTCCCGATGGAGAGTTTTACCTGGCTTCTGCCGAAGAATCATTGATAACTCCACTTGGCACATGGAATTCCACCGCACAGCCGGCAATCATCATACCGGAAAACAAGACTCTGGTTGTAGAAAATCTTTACCTTGGAGGAATGTATGATAACAGCGGCAATGAGTCCGAAGCTCAGACGATCCTGGTAAATGAGGGAAATCTGATTATCGAAAAGAATGTCAGGACGGAAGAAAAGGGATACATTCAGATCAATGCTTTCCCAGATTTAGCAGATCATCCGGTACAGGTATGCAGTGTGGATAATATTCATGATGGTGATCTGAGAATATTCTTTGGCGGTATTAATAAGAACGTAGCTTACCGGTATGTGGATGTAGTGGTACCTGGCGGGGATTTGGCAGCATCAATCACCGATGATAATACAGACCCGATTGCAAAAGCAGATTCTGTGGGTCAGGCGCTGCTTGGCCGGATAAAACTGCACAGTAACAACCGGTCTGTGGCAAATCTCGGCCTTTCAAGTATTGACTGGTCACTGCGCCAGGATACTGGAGAGGATGACAGCATTGTAAATGCTCAGAATATTGAACTTTATGCAATTTATTATTTTGATGGTATTTATATTGATGGTGTAAACGGCGATGACAGAAATTATGGTTCATCTTGTGACTATCCGGTGAAAACCTGGACTAGAGCAAGAGCTATCTGGCAGATTGAGATGGCTAAAAGTCTGCAGGCCAGACAAGACGCAGCAGGTATGGCATTGGATAAAATTGAAGAAGACTTTCCGATGCCGGAAGTAATTTATATTTGCAATACTGTGACCATAGACTCTGCCGGTGAACCGGAATGGGAACTGGAAACCAGTTATGACTATGCGAGAGGTACTGACGTTACGACAGAGGTCGTATCTCATATTGATCAAATTGCAGGTCAGGGAGAGGGAAATACTGCACCCCGTCACGAAGTTCCAAAAACTTTGATCAAAGTAACAGGAAGCGGTGTTTTGAGCATACGAGACGTATTTATACGTAATATGGTGGATGACACTGACAGCGTTACGGTTAACGTAGAAGCAGGTGGAACGCTGAACTTAAGGGGAAATACCACTCTGAACGGAACACGGCTGAACAGTACAGAGTTTGACCAGAAGGATCTCACCCTGGGTAACCACGTAACGGTTACCGGAGGCAGCCGCTTTGTGATGGAAGCGGGCTGGACCGGTTCGATTGAGAACCGGGAACAAGGTGTGGTTGCTTCCGGAATCGGTACCACGGTTGAGATGAACAATGGTTTTATTCAGAAGAATAACTCTTATCGTACGGATTATTATACTGCCGGAATTACTGACCATAAGGCCGGAGGTGGTGTGGTTTTAAGTGGTGGTGCCCGGTTTACCATGAACGGCGGTTCCATTACCGGAAATCAGACCTATCAATATGGCGCCGGTGTTTATCTTGTGGATGCAGGGACCTCCTTTATTATGAATAAGGGGAAGATCACAGGTAACAGCATACTGACTTATCAGGTTTCAGGCACAAACAGCGGCGTACTGTTTTCAAAAGGAGTCGGTATATTTGCAGATACAGGTACAATCGTAAACATCGGTGATGGGAACGGGGAACAGGAAGATACAATAATCAGTAACAATAAATCATATTTTGCTTATGGTACCGGTATTTATGCGAATGGCAGCCTGAATATTGATCATGCAGCCATATCTGATAATGAAGCTGGCGGAAGATACAAAAGTTATACGAATGTTAATTTAGGAGTCGGAATTTATGTAGGGGCTGACGGTAAGCTTACGATGAATGCCGGGTTAGTGAATGGGAACCATGGTGCGTTTACGACATATGGCTACGTAAGAGGTGTAGGGATCTATATTGATGCCGGTACAAACAGTCATACCATCACGGGAAGTTCAATAACTACGAATCAAACGGGATATGAGTACTATACTGACTCTGATGTGTACAATTATAATCAGGGCGGAGGAATCTATCTTGCAGGCGGCAATACCCTTACGATAACAGATACAACGGTTTCAAATAACAGAGCCGGACGCGGCGGCGGAATCTATGCATACGGAAGCTCCGGAAAGGATATTGCTTTAACCTTAAAAGAAACCGTTATAGAGGAAAATGAAGCGAGATCATCTCGTGCCAGCAGCTATGGAGATACCGGAGGTATTTACTTCTATGGATATGGGACTCTTACTCTGGAAGATGGAACTAAGATTATTAATAACTCTGCAACAGTGAGTACCGGCGGACTTTACATAGGTGGTGCTTCTGCCGCGTCTGCCCATACTTATATGATGGCGACCACTCCGGGAGCAATTGAAATCAGCGGAAATAAAATCACCAATACGGGAAGCTACGGTACTTATGGCGGCGGGGTCACTCATAGCGGCGGCAGCTGGCATGCTGAGAATGTACGGATCAGCAACAATGAGGCGGTTACACAGGGCGGAGGTATCTATTCTTCCAGCTCAACCTCTTACTCTTATTTCAGGAACATGATGATCTCTGACAATCGGGCGGGGGATGGTGCTGCACTGGCAATTAGCAGCGGACGTTATTATATGAAGGACTCTTCCATTACAGACAATACTGCAACCAATCGGGGCGGCGGTATTTACACGTCAAGTACCAGTGCATATGTGTATCTGTCAGAATCAGAAGACGGAAAATTTGAAATAAAGGATAACCATGCGGACTATGGCGGCGGGATTGCTATTACAACTGGTTACTCATTTATGATGGATATTGACGGTCCGATCCAGAACAGTGCGGCTGTACAGGGAAGCAACTTCTATTTGAGCGGTTATGCATACATTGATATTTTCAAAGGACATTTTAAGCAGCCGGTTCCATCAAAACAGGTGGAGGGCGTGTACAATATCTATATTGATGATACATCAACCAGTACCTACAGTAAGAATTTTGATTTCAGTAAGGTGACCGCTGATAAGAAAGATGGAGCCAATCCAGATGTTATCTTTTTAAATTCAGGAAGCTCTTTCCTGACAGTACTTGCAGCGCCGCAAGATGATAATACGTCTTATGCAGCCTTTCCGATTGATTTAAACAGTGAAGTGTTTCAATCCGGCAGTGTAGTACTGAAACCATTGGGAAATTCTGCGACCCGGGCAATGCTGGAACCAAATCCTGATCTATCCGGATGGGTTCAGGTAAACCGGACATATCCTGCATTGTTGAGTGCAATGGGCAATTTAGATCATTTTCGCGGTGGTGAGCTGCCAAGAAGAAGTGAACTGGGCGGATTTAGAGATGCAGTTTACACCGCAAGAACGAATGTCATTATTGTTGGCCAGGGCGTGTATTTAGCAGGATATAAAAGTGATGGAACCGGGGGAAATGACAGCAATGGGGGGACTTCGCCGGCTGATGCGGTTGCAACGTTTGATAAAGCAAAAGAAGTTTTACAAAATAGGATTAACGAGACTTCGATTCATGAAAGTACCCTTTCGGAGGAAGAAAGAGAAGGCTTTGCACCATTTATCTACATTTGCGGTCAGGTGGATATTAATGCCAATGAATTCTGGGAACTTAATTATGAGGATCCGTTGTATACAGATGTAAATGAATATTATGCAATAGCGGAAGTACGCAACGGGACCCCGGTATATGAGCCGCAGGTGCGCCGGTTCGCCTCCTTTGTGCGGCAGCCGATGATTAAAGTAGGTAATGGCAGCAATACAGTGGCATTTACAACCGGAAGGCTGATAATTGATGGTATGGCAGATACTGTCGTTCTTGCTGATCAGAGTTCCTACAGCCCTGTGATCTATGGTTCAGCAGGTACTTTAGTGACGCTGACCGGAGATTCGATGATCAGAAATAATTACTACAGTGCACTGGACATTTATGGAGAAGTAACACTCAGCGGCGAAAATGGTGAAGTGAACAAGCAGCTGTATAATAACCAGTCGCAGTATACGGTCCGGTTGTATGGTTCAGCCAAACTGTCGATGCTGGGAGAAGCAAAGATTATCACAGATAATACGGTTGATAAAGTTGCCAGCTTTAACGGCTATGGTATATGGATGGGGGGAGCGGATGTCTCCGTATCTATAGAAGGAAACAGTGCTATTATTCAGGGACCGGGTTCCACGCTGCTGAATAGCTATCTGATTTATTCTACTTATGCTAATACCTCCGTTCAAATGAAGGAGAATGCCAGATTAGAGACCGGCAATGCCGTGAGCGGTGCTATCTATATTTCCGGCAGTGGTTCAGCAGTTGACATGTCAGGAGATGCAAGCATTGCAACGATGGAAGGTGCTTATTGGTCGTATGGCATTTACGGGGGGGCCAATTTTTCCCTTACGATGTCAGACCGGGCCAACATTACTTATGGAGGAAAACGCAATACAACGACCTATGGTATCTATCTGTCTCCCTCAAGTACGACAACGGCATCGGTAAAGATGCAGGATCATGCGGCAATTATACTTGACAGTACGGCCACAGGCACATCCTATTGGTTTTATGGAATCTCAGTAAACAACGGAATATCGCCGAAGGTTGAATTGTTAAACAATTCGAGAATTACTGGTAATCCCAATATTATGAGTCTTACCTGCGGGATTATTACAAACAGTTCTTATGCAAAAGATGTAATGATTTTACTGAATATGGAAACTGACGGATCCGAAGAAGAATCAGTTTCGATCACGGATATGAGCCATGGCATTTACCTGGGGGCGGCAGAGAACAGCACTGTTTCAATGGGAAAGAAGGCTCTGATTACTGGCGGGGCAGACGGAATATATCTGACTGGACGCAGCAGCACCACATCAACAGCTAATATTCTGATGAAAGATCACAGCAGGATTTACAAAACCACCTATGGTATTTACTTTTATCAGGTTAACAGCAGTCCGATTAACATCCGGATGGAAGACCATGCGGCGATCGAACAGAATAATATGGGGATCGCCGAGGCTACAGTGAACGGAAGTACTTCCTATGGAGCATCACAGGTGAACGTAGAAATGTTTGGTGACTCCAGAATATCCGGTAACTCCAGCTCAGGAATTCAATTGGTCCATACTCAGAACAACTGGTCAGAAAGTACTGGGTACCAAAAGATCACGTTAAATGACAATGCAATGATTGGCGGCAGTGATTATTACAGCAGCACGGATGCTGCTTCCGGAAATCAGGGAGCCGGAATATATGCCAACGGTCCGGTTCAGGTAACAATGAACGGAACGGCTAAAATTTCCGGAAATGGTACCAATGTTAATAATGGCAGCACAGCAAGTTCAGGGATTTACCTGACACGTTCAACATCTGCCTCCTATCACCGGGCCGGAACAGCAAGAATTACTTTAAATGATTTGGCCTCTATCTGTGATAATAAAGGCGGCGGTGTTTATGCAGCAACGATCGGCGACTCCACAACAAGCTATCACAATGAAGTCATCATTGAATTAAATGGAATGAAAGATGCTGGAGGCTTTTCCACACCGTCTATCCAGGGAAATACAGATGCAGTCTATTTAGGGGCTGATGCAATCTTGCGGCTTAAGGGGGAAGCACTGGTAAAAATCAGTGACAGTCCTTATTCCTCGAGCTCTTATGTTGCACGTGCAATTGATAATTATGGATGCATTGAACTGGATGGAAGAAGCTTAGTTAAGGGTCTGATTTATATGAACAACAGTACCAAGCCGATTACAATGACCCATGCTGCGACCGGTCAGACGCCAAAGTATGATTTGCATCTGGTGGAAGGCTTTGCCGGTAAGACAGTGGTTCAGCCTGATATGATTGGCATTACGGATCTTACGGGTGCGGGAAGCCAGCTGGCATATTTCCATAAGGCCAGTGCTGACGGAATGGCAGCCATGCGGCCGATGGTGGAGCTGTCACCAAATCTTGTGCTGCTGGGAGAAAATAATGTTTATCTGTCAGGCAGCGGGAATGATGCCAACTCTGGCAACACTCCATCTACAGCGGTCAAAACCTTTAAACGTGCCAGAGAACTGCTGCAGGGCGGAGGTTATTATACGACCGGAGCGAATATCATTATCTGTACTTCGACCGTTAATGTACTTGCAGAGGATGAAGACTGGTCATTTGAACCCGGAGGATTCGTAACGAATTCTCTGAGCGGGCAAAGATGGCAGCCGCTGGTAACCCGTTATGAAGGGTATGGCGGTATCCTGATTACGCTGTACGACAGCACCAGTACGGTTTACGCTTCTACCGTTACGTTTAAAAATATCACAATAGACGGCGGCTCAGCCAATGGTATTGTATTGACAACAGCTGTGAATGATCAATTGCTGATGGTTGGCAGAGGAAGGACCGCTGTCCTTGGAGAGGGCGCAGTATTGCAGAACAACAAGGCTGTAACGACTACCTATAGCAACACCTCAGCATTGGGTGTGAAGGTTTATGGCGGTATACTTGAGATAAGCGGTGGAACTATTCGGAATATAGTAAGAGAAACAAGCCGTAGTTTCAGTAGTTACTACTTTGCCTCTGCGGTAATGGTTCAGGGGGTCAGTACTTCTTATCCGGGAAATTTGATAATGAAGTCGGGGCAGATAATAAATAATGAACTAAATGCTCCAAATGCACAAGGTACCAGTGCACGTATCGGAACGATTTATATACACAGCACTGTTTCTGCTCCCAGCGGTATGGAGATGAGGGGCGGCCTGATCGAGAATAACAAGATTGTTTCAAGAAATACAAATCCGGGAGCAGCAGGTGCAATTGTAAATTATGATGGTGCTGTAACTATCAGCGGCGGAATTATCCGCGGAAATGAAGGAGGATGCGGCAGTGCAATTTTCCATCAGGGCATTAACAGTTCTTCCCAACTGATATTCTCCGGCGGGCAGATCAGCGGAAATACGACAAATGCAACCGGACAGCAGTCTATCAATAAGTACTCGCCAATTTTTGTCATGCAGAAGGGGTTCGAACTGAGCGGCGGCGGTGCGGATATCCGTGACAGTATTTATTTATACCAAACCTTAAGTGCCATTAAAATAAGTGATCATATTTATCAGACCGGACGTTCCTATCATATATACTTAAATCAGGGAATCAGCTACTTTAGAAAAGGCAGTGTAGTTGTAGAGCCGGATGGCAATAAGGTAACAAACGTCGGTTCCTATCTCTCATATTTTGATGTACGTTCAAATCCGTATGTACTGGATCAGGGAAGAACCAGTAACCTTGCCGGAAACGTGAGCGGGGTAAAGGAAGAACAATGCTTAATTCTGATGAAGGCAGTTTATCTTGATTCGGTAAACGGGAAAGATACAAATACAGGTTTAAAACCGAGCCAGGCCGTAAAAAGCTTTACCAAGGCCAAGAGTGTGGGGGTATTAACGACTCATGGAACGACGGAGCATTATGTGATTTACATATGCGGCAAGGCGATTAATACAAGCAGTGAAAGTGTCTGGACATTACCGGAAACTGCTTATATGTGCCGCTATACCGGATTCCAGGTTTATGAAAGCGATGGAATTGAAACACCGGAGCTTGAGCGGGCATATTACGGCTGCTTGATTCAGCCGGACTATAACCTGACATTGAAAGATATCGCGATTCAGGGACGCAGAAGTACAGACAGTACGGTAAACAATGGTGACAGTATTGTGAATATTCTTACAGGGATCAATGTAACGGTAGAAAGCGGCGCAGTCTTTTCAAATAACAACAACATCGGCAACTATATTGCCGAAGATGGATTTGTGGATAACTTAAGTTCAAAGGGCGGTGCCTTCCAAGTAGCCGAACGGGGAATCCTGACAATCAATGGCGGAGAGATAAAAGGTAATAATGCAACTTATGGAAGTGCAATTTATCTCAATGCAAGTGAAAGCGATCCATCATCCCTCGGACAGTTGTATCTGACCGGTTCGCCGGTCATATCCGGAAAAGTATATTTAAATGGTACGGCTAATGTTACTTCGGCGTATATACAGCCGGATGCTGCTTATATTCCTTCATCAGCATTACAGATTTCTGTCAGCAATGATTATAATGGCCGTCCGTTGATCAGATATAAAGACGGTGCCGTGCCGGGTGAGACAGAGCTGAAATATTATTCTTTTGATGATGCGATCAAGGCATTGTATGATATTGTGAACAACAGTTCCAATGCTTCCATTCTGGAATTGAGTCTGAGAAGGGTAATTTATCTGGATGGTCAGAATGGGTCAGATGACACGGGGAATGACGGAACAACTCCGGAAAAGGCGTTTAAGACATTAAAACGTACCTTTGAGGCGATTGGAAATCAGGCAGGTACCAATGGTGTTCTGATTTATATTGTGGATACTTTGGACATCACTGGGGGAACCAGTGAACCATCTGATATTCAGCTAATGAATATTAAGGTTTACAATAGTGACGGAACCTCCCATTATGAAGGATATTATAAGGATCCGGGTGAGACTGTTAATATCCGGGGGCAGGTATATTTCAAACGATATTCCCAGCCCAAGGGGTATGCTGCTGCTGATCCTGTTTATGATGGATTTAGCAACGAAACATTGCTTGACAGTTTATTCTATATCGGCAATGGCGGTAAACTGACTTTAAGCGGTATTTATCTGGATGGACATTCGATCAGCAGTGACAGCATTAATCCAACCTTAGTGGCACCGGCTGTAGTGGCTCAGGCCCCGCTGATTACCGTAAAAGGAAGCGGTGTACTGCAATGTTACCGTGCGGAGGGCGTGAGCAATGGCGTTCCTACCGCAACACTATTTATTAACAATTTTAATGAAAAAAACAAAAATGGACCGGAATACATCGTCGGCCATCTGAATGATTCTGATATTATGGAAGGCAGCAGCGCGGGTATTGAGCTTTTAGATGATGGTACCTGTATTCTTGAATATACGGAATTTTCCAACCTTTCATTAGACGATCATGTGATTTCCGGAGGTACAGATGTATACAGCAATGGAAACCTGCATTTCAGCCGTTATACGAACTTTGGCGGAAGTGTGTTCCTGGAGGGATTCGGAACCAAAGATGCAAACCATGATACCAGCCGTTATCTGACTGTAGATGTGTATGGTACTCCAATACAAAATAATTTCCATGTTATGGTGAGAGATCCGTATATGGGAAGAGATATGGTTCATTATCAGGCGGGAATCAATGCAACAGCCAATGATGCCGGTTATTTCCTGCTGGAAGAGCGGGTAAAGGATTTCTTCTGTCTGTCAAACCGCAGCGGATATCCGAATATCCTGGAGCTGCAGGTGCCGGTAGCCGTTTATATTGACGGAACAAACGGTATTGACGACCAGGGAGACCGGTTTGCCGGTTCGACTCCGAAGTTTCCTGTAAAAACGTTGGCAAGAGCTTTTGAGTTATTAAAAACCCGGGGTGGAAATACTGTTTATGTAGTCGGTACCATCCAGGTAAACAGTGATATCCAAATGACGGGACAGTCTTATATCGGCACAGGTGGAGCTGTTATGCTGGGCAGTACCAATAAGATTAACATTGTCCGATATATACAGCCGGATTTTGCAATTGATGATCCGGCGGCCGCAGCAACAGCGGAATATGATGTGGAGGATTTTACCGGTGCATTGCTGAATGTCAAGGATGGTGCAACTGCCCAGTTCAGTGCAAACGTATACTTTGACGGACACAGTGAACCGAAGACCAGTACTGATCTTCCGGTCGGTGCGGTTGTAAGCCGTAACGGTGAGGCAAAGGCCCCGCTGATAACTGTTGAAAAAGGCGGAGCTTTGAATCTTCTGTCGAATGTAACCCTTTATAATAATAACAATACTTATGATCTGGAAACAGATCTTAATGGCCAGCATGGCGGTGCCATCTTAAACAGCGGCACGACGACGGTTGATAGTACTCTCTTTGAGAACAACAAGGCCGCGAAAGGGTCTGTAGTATATCAGGACGGTACTTTTATGATCGTAAGTGCTCCGGAAAAACTGGATGGTCATCAGAATACATTTTACCTGACCTCTGTGAATACCGGAACGGAAGAAAATCCTGTCTGGGGAACTGACCACGTGATTCAGACGGCAATAGCAATACCGGCGAATCAGATTTTCGACATTGATATGGATCATGGAGTAAAAGGCAGAGATGTGGTGCGGTTTACCAGCAGTTCGGCTTATCATCCCAATGCGGACGCGGAGCATGAACATTTCCATTTGGGAAGTACGGTATCAGAGAACTTATTCCTGGTAGAAGCTGAAAGCGATCCGGATGTTCTTGAATTGCAGGACTGGGAAATTTTAAAGGTTGAAGTACCGGCTGACATTTACCTGGTCGTACGTCGGAGAGGTTCTTATGACAGTACGAACAAATTAATGAGTGTTAATGATTCTTCTGCAGTCACTGATCTGTTTACCGCACCGGAGTATATGATAAAAAACAAGGGAATCTATGACGCGAAAGTATCCATTACCGGATTTGAAAATAAGACGATGGAGACAGGGATTACAGCTGACCCGTCTTATCTGATGAATCTGACCGCCAGTGCGGCTGTAACAACAGCTGAGAATGATTTGTACCTGGCCGTAAAAGGTTTAGATGATGCAAGCGGCGGCACGGGATTTGATATCCCGGAGACTTCGCTGCAGCCTTATGCAGAAGCTACGGTCACTGCAGCACCGATTGTACTGGGAACTTTGAAAACGCAAACGTCCGGTAACTTTACCTTTGTAGGAGCCGTAGGTAATGGGTTTGTGGATAAGTATATGGATGCCTCCTTCCCGATTGAAGGATCTACCAAGGCTGAAGTACAAGAATACATGGACGGAACTTCTAACTCCGGTGCAGTCAATGCCAGAGCAAAATATCTGATGAAATATAAGGTAGAGATTGTTCCGCCAAGAAGGTCTCCTTAACACAGTCGAAAGAGAGGGTTTTAGCGTTGGAAGAAATGAACGAAACACAAATTACACAAGAGAAAGTCTCTGAAAAAGACCCTGCATCTGGCAGTATAAGCAATAATAGAGGAGGGAGGAAGGGCAAGAAAAAAGCCCTTCTTCTGATCCTGCTGTTGTTTATCGCTGCAGGTGGTGGATATTGGTGGTATACACAGAATCAGGTGATGGATGCGACAACCAAATACTGGTTTGACAAGTTGGCTCAGGATGGTTCTTTGCAGGGAAAAACACCGACAGAAGTTCAGGGGATTCTGAATTCCGTTGTGGAAGAAGGCATGTTTAACGTATCCATGAATGCCAAAGCTATTTTTAACGATGCAAAAAGTGAAGGTTCTATTGGTCTGGAGAATATTCCGGAAAACCGTTATTACTGCCGTGTAGTAATTCGAAGAGATGATACAAATGAAGTGTTGTATGAGAGTCAGGGTCTAAAACCGGGACAGTATATTGATAAGATAAAGTTAAAACAAAACCTTCCGCCCGGAAACTACGATTGTACTGCCCAGGTAATAGCGACCGATCCGGAGTCTTTGGAGGATATCGGACAGGTTCAGGTAAAGATTCAGGTTCTTGTACTCAATTAGGATATGTGGATGAAGAATAAACGATTACTATTTCGTGGACTGTCCTTATTATGTTTGGCTGGAGTTGTTTTTTGCGGCTGGAATTTTTATCAGGAGATGAACCCCAGGGTTTGTGCCGAGCAGGCATATGGCCAGATAAGAGTGATGGCATTCGGAGCTTCCGTTGATGGTGATAAGGATATTAGAACCGTAGATACACGTACAAGGAAAAGGCCGGATTTTGAGACATTGCTGCAATGGAATCCAGATATTACAGGATGGATCTGGTTGCCGGAATCCGATATTGATTATCCGGTAGTACAGGGGGGAGATAATGATTATTATCTGAATCATACTGCTGATGGTGTGAGAAGTATCATTGGTTCCATTTTCATGGATAGCCAAAACCGGAAAGAGTTTCAGGATGATGTGACTGTTCTGTATGGGCATCACATCAGAGGAGGGCGGATGTTCTCCTCCCTTTCCGGGTATAAGACACAAAGTTATTATGAGGAGCATCCAGTTCTGTATTTGTATACTCCTGATAAGGATTATCGGGTAGACTTATTTGCCGGAGAGATACTGGATGGCCAGAAAGGAACATTTCCGATTGTATTTAAACATGCAGATGCACGGGAGAGGTGGTTAAAAAAGCTTTTGGATTCTTCCACATTTGAAAGTCCGGTTGCAGTAGGAGAAAATGAAAGAATACTGGCACTTTGTACCTGTTCCTATGAATATAACGATGCCAGATATGTAGTATATGGAATTTTAAGTGATATGGAGGAAGAACGGTATGACAAATAAGAGTAAGATAATTCCACTGGTATGCCTGGCTGTTTTGCTGGTCACCGGCTGCGTAAAGAAACAGAGTTATGCAGAAGTATCTCCGGATATTGCAGACAATTTTCCTATTCAGGCAGAACCGGCAGAGAATCCACAATTAGCAGAATCCCATGGACCTTACGCAATTCTCCATACTACGGCTGGAGATGTTACCATTCTACTGTATCCACAGCAGGCTCCCAAAGCAGTAGAGAATTTTATCGGTCTGGCAAAAGAAGGTTACTACAACGGCAGCTTGTTCCATTACGCAAAACGGGGTGAACTGACCCAAGGCGGAAAACCGGGAGATCCGGAAGCAGAGGAAAGAAGCCTTTGGGGGGATCCATTTGAAGATGAGACTGACAATGGGCTGTATCATTTTAAAGGTGCGGTTGCAATGGCCGGTGACGGAGGCATTACCCGCAACAGTAATTTGAGCCAGTTTTATCTTCTTATAAGGGAGGACACCCCGGAAGATGACCGGATTGTCCCGGCTAACTGCTATATGAATGATTTGATGAATATGCGTCTGAAAGACTTAGAAGAGCTTGGTAAGGAAAAACCGATGAGTGAAGAGGAAATTCAAAAATTTGAGGACGATTTAAATGGGGAAATTCAGGCCATTGCAACCGATGGGATACCAAGCGAATATGAAGCTAAGTATGCACCTGTGGGAGCGAGATACCGCCAGGTCGGTGGTGCCTGGGGACTGGATTATGGGCATACGGTATTTGGTCAGATTGTCGAAGGGCTGAATGTGGCAGAGGCAATTACCCAGGTAAAGGTATCAGCCGAAGAACGAAAGCCAAAGAAAGATGTGGTGATTGAGAGCATTGAAATCATTGAGTAAAAATATGAAAACCATATTGGCCGGTGCGATGATTGCCATTGCTGTGCTGTTCATTGCCGTCTGTATTCAGTATGGCAGCAAGGAGAGAGCGTATCCATTTGCAGAGGAAGCAAAGGATGGAGAATATGTACGCCCGACCCATGAACCGGGGCAGGGCGGGGATCAAAAGGAAAGTTCTTATTTTACCGTTCAGGTAAACGCTGGTCCGACGGTATCAAGGGCAGGCAGTCGCTGTAATCTGATGATTGGAAATCCGGCAGAAAATGAGCAGTATGCAAAGGTGAAATTGATTCTGGATGATACGGGGGAAGAATTGTTTTGCTCAGAAATTCTGAAACCGGGAGAACGGAATGCTTATGTAGATCTGGGACAGGTACCAGAAACAGGGGTGCATAGAACAACTGCCGTATTCATGATATATGACCCGGAGAACATGGAAAAAATTACGGAAATTGATGCAAGTGTTTTATTGACGGTCAAATGACAGGCTTATCCCTGGAAGTCCAAATAAGTGAGGATATAAAAACGAGCCGGACATTGTCTTGGTCAATGGGGAAGTTGTAATAGAAAAAATATATTTGATATGGCTGATCTTTTAATGTACGAATAGAAGAAACTCAAAAAGGAGAGCGAATAAATGAGAATAGCGATTCATTCATTCACTGTAGTACTAATCTTGGCTGCTGCAATGTGGTTACAGGTGTTTCTCTCAAAAAAAGTAAGCAAGTGGCTGGGCTTAATATTACCGTTTATTTCTTTTGCCTATTCATTATGTATGGGGTTCTCCGTTGCCAAATCTGACGGTATAACCGTATGGAATAATTTCAATTTAATTATGTCTACTTTTTTAATAACGAATATCCCAACCATAACTCTCTTAACTATATATTTTGGATGTCATAAAAAAAAGGAAAAATAAGTATGCAGGATTTAGAATAATAAATGGTGTTTAATTGAACGTGTAATTTATTTCGTGTAAACCAAATGGATTGGTGAAAAAATGTTTGTAAGACTGCAAAAACCGCCTGCAAATTGTAAGCGGTTTTTACATCTGTAATCATTATTTCTTTTTAACTGGACAGCAAACCTCGGTTACTAATTCGTCGGGATTCTGTGTTTGAGCAGGGCTGACATGATAAATACAGAACATTGCCCCGTTAAATTCATAACCATTGTCATTCACCCAATTAGCCACTGCATTGTTTACTGCGGTGAGCTGCTCATAGCTGCCTTTGTAGGTTGCCGAGGCAATCTCCACTGCAGGTGCGGTTTTAAATACAACGTGTTCCGTATCATGATAGCTGCCTTTTACCGTGATTTGTATTTCCACATCCACATCGCTTTCCTTGTAGCCCTCATCATGAAAAATAGCGAGGCTGCAGCAATTGTCGGCAGGCTGTAACGATAGAGGAGCTGTCTCCGTCATCATAAGGTTCCACAGGATTCCTTCCTGATTGTAGGAAGGGATTACCTTTCGTACACTGGCAACGTAGCGTTCCGGTAAATTCTTTAATGTAACATTGTAATTCATAGCCGTATCATCCTTTCTCAGCCGTTTAATGGCTGTATCAAGGAGCAGTAAACGGCGGCCTGTTTCTTCGGCTTCTGCCTGTACCTCAGCCTGCTTCACCGCCAGAAAATCAGCCAGCTTCTGCGGGTTATCATAGCTCTTTAAGATTTCCCCGATAGCCGCGAGACTGAACCCCATATCCTTAAGTGCTGTGATTCTGCCCGCAACAGGCAGCTGATCCTCGCCGTAGTAGCGGTAGCCTGTAAAGTTATCTGTGGTTTTCGGTACCAGCAGGCCAATGTCATCGTAATGCCGCAGCATCCGTATACTGATCCTTGAAAGTTTTGAAAAATCACCTATTTTCAGCATTTTGGTTTCCTCACATATATGTGTTTTTTGAGCTCAACTATATGATATAGTATACCATAATGTGAGAGTCAATGGGGTTTTATAAATTATTTGCGCTATGTTTTTGCACCAACATTAGGAACCAAATTCGTTCTTCAAAAGGAAGAAAATTTAATACATAAAAGCTATCATTCAGTGCCCGGATTTTAACGAAGGCATTTTTTAAAGTATACTTTAAAGGGATTATTGATGATCAGGCAATACAACTAAAGTAAAAGTGGAAAGGCGGTAAGAAACATGAATATAAAGAGAAAATTCCTTATTGTCTTTTCCCTTCTTATTTTAACCTGCTCATTGTCCGGGATTGGGAGCAGTCTGCTGGAAGATTATCACTTAAAAATCCAGCAGAAGGAATTGACTCAGTTGACTGGGAACAGGGAGACAGCAAAAGCCAGCTTGGAATCAATGCCAGATGACCGTTCCAAAGAGCAGCATGAAACAGCCATCCTTCCAGCTTATGAGGAACTATATGAAAAAAATCCGGATATGGTTGGATGGCTGAAAATTGATGGCACCCAGATCGATTATCCTGTCATGCAGAACCGGCAGGAGGAAGAATATTACCTCAGTCATGGTTTCGACAAAAAAGAAAATAAAAATGGTCTTCCTTTTTTGGATGGGCGTTGCAGAATACAGGGATCAGACATTTTACTGATTCATGGACATAATATGAAAAGCGGCCTTATTTTCGGAGAATTGACACGGTATAAAAAGGAAAGTTTTTATCAGGATCATCCTACTTTCAGGTTTGACACGCTTTATGAAACATCGGAATATGAGATTGTTGCAGTTATTCTTTCTAAGGTTCACCTTAAATCTGAGGATGTTTTTAAATACTATCAATTTGAGAAGATTGAAACACCTGATGAATACGATTCCTATATCAGCAATATTAAGAAGCTTGCTCTTTATGATACAGGCGTTTCTGCAGAATATGGCGATGAACTGATCATATTGTCAACTTGTGAATACTCAACGGATAACGGAAGATTAGCGGTAGTTGCCCGAAAAATGCAGTAAACCATAAAGATGCAGCCAATCGGCCTGTATCCTTGTTGTCTTTTGGCTTTGCTTTTTTGTATATATAATCTTTAATTAAAACCAGAAAGGTGGAAATTGGGGTGGAAAAAGTTGTTACAAAGCTGAGAACAAAGACAATGTTAGCCAAATAATAAAAGTGTAAATTCCATATGATTTTTCCAAGGCATAATTTAAATCCCATCACGGGATAGAACGGAACAATGGAGGATAAGGCAGAAAGCCTTACCCTCCATTTCCCTATCCTGCATAAATACAGTTACAACGGAAAAAATGTGCTATAATAGGAACAAATAATATTTCAGGAGGGGTACCTATGGGGTATAAAGTACTGGTGGCAGATGATGAATATATCATTCGCAGGGGGATTATCAGTTTTTTGCGGCAATACGGCGATTTCGAGCTGGCAGCAGAAGCCGAGGATGGAGAGATGGCGCTTGAACTGGCAAAAAGCATTTCTCCGGATGTTTATTTTGTTGATATCAACATGCCATTTTTAAATGGCCTCCAATTCATAAAAAATTTAAGGGATATAAACCCCAGGGCTGTAGTCGTGATCATTACCGGATATGACCGGTTTGAATATGCCAGAGAAGCTCTGAAACTGGGGGTTTTTGAGTATCTTCTCAAGCCTTTGATGGAGGGCCCTTTTGATGAGATGATGAAGCGGGTCCGGGAAAGACTGCAGAGGGAGGAAAGCGAAGATAAATATCTGGATTGGGCCAGGAGTATGCTTGCGCAAAACCGTACCTATCTTGCTTCCAACTTTTGGCAAAAGGCTCTGGAAGGGCATTATACCAGAGAAGAGATCAGGGAACGTTCCCAGTACTTAAGCTTATCACTTCCGGAACCCTTTACTGTCACGGTTGTTTCTCTGGAATATTTGAAAATGGAAGACGTCAAAAGCACCTGGAATGAAGATTTACTTTTTTTTGTTGCTGAAAATATTGCAAATGAAATGTTTCACGGACTTGAAAATCCCTGCAGCTGCCAGGACCGGCATGGAAATCTGGTGGTGATCTCAAAGACTGCTGCCCAGGAAATTGCAGAGGAGCAGGTGGAGACTTATTGCAATATGCTGGAGTCCCATCTGCCGGTGCGCAGCTTGGTAATTCAGGTAAACGGAGATGATTATGGAGCTTTGGCTGAAACCTATGAAACGGCAGTCAGCCGCTTAAAGGAGCTGGAAACCGGTTCTTCTGTGATAAAGGATGTGAAGCTCTATATTGAGGACAACTATTCACGGGAGGATTTTTCCTTTCAGGATGCAGCTGGCCACGTGAATCTTTCTGTTCCCCATTTAAGCAGGATGTTCCGCAAAGAGATGGGAGTCACCTTTATCGATTATTTAACCAGCGTCAGGATCCGCAAGGCCATTGAGCTTTTACATAACGGAGAAATGAAGATCTACGAAATTGCAGAACTGACCGGGTATGCAAACCAGCATTATTTCAGCAATGTGTTTAAAAAGAATTTAGGGGTCAGCCCTGCAGAATACCGCAGGCTGATTAAAAATGATAACCAAACCTCCCCCATGCAATGATTTTATACCTTTTACTCAAATTATTGCAAAGACTTTAGTTCCTCCTTCCGGCATAATAAATGTATCGTTAAACAAAAAAAGGAGGATCATCAAAATGAAAAAAAGATTTTTAAGCGTTCTTCTGTGTGCTTCCATGGCAGCGGTTTCCTTAGCAGCCTGCAGCAGCGGAGCCAGCAGCTCTACCGCGACCACAGCCGCTCCCCAGACTACGGAGGCCCCGGCTGAGACCACGGCAAAGGCAGAAGAAACCACAGCAAAAGCTCCCGACGCAGCAGGAGAAAAGCTGGTAGTTGGTTTTGCCCAGATCGGTCAGGAGTCCGGATGGCGTGACGCGGAAACCCTTTCCATTCAGACCTATGCGTCTGAAAACGGGGATAAGGTGGAGCTTCTTTTTGCCGATGCCCAGCAGAAGCAGGAAAATCAGATTAAAGCCATCAAGAACTTCATTGAGCAGGGTGTGGATGTCATTGGCCTTGCCCCTGTCGTAGAAACGGGCTGGGACCAGGTATTTGCCGAGGCAAAAGAAGCAGGGATTCCGATCATTCTTCTGGACCGGAGAGCGGATGTCAGCGAAGACTTATATGCAACCTTTATCGGTTCTGACTTCATTGAAGAAGGCAAGATGGCTGCAAAGGAAATGGCAAAGCTGCTTGGAGAACAGGGAAAGATTGTTGAGCTGGAAGGAACCGTAGGTGCTTCCGCAGCAACTGACCGTAAAACCGGATTTGACGATGAAATCAAAGCAAGCTATCCGGGTATTGAGATCGTAGCTTCCCAGACCGGTGATTTCACCAGGGCTCAGGGAAAAGAGGTTATGGAGTCTTTCTTAAAATCCAATAAGGATATTAAGGGTGTTTACGCACACAACGACGATATGGCACTTGGAGCAATCGAGGCAATCAAAGAGGCAGGATTAAAGCCGGGCGAAGACATTAAGATCGTTTCCATCGACGGTGTCCGTGGAATCTTTGAGGCAATGGCAGCCGGAGAGGCAAACTGTACCGTAGAGTGTAATCCTCTGCTTGGGCCGCTTTTATTTGAAACGGCGGCAAAGCTGAAAGCAGGCCAGTCTGTTGATAAATGGGTAAAATCGGTAGACGGCGTATTTACTGCTGATATGGCAGCTAAGGTACTTCCGGACCGCAAATATTAAACCGCGGGGTTGTTGCAAAAGTAAATCATTATTTTTGCAGCAGCCCTTTTTATATCAGAGGAGATGCCCTCTTAATTTGAAAGCGAGGAGGAAACACCATGAGTGCTGGGAACCAGCTGTTGACAGCGAGAAATATATCCAAGGCCTTTGGGAAAGCGGTCATTGCTTTATCTGATGTACAGTTTGATTTGAACCGGGGAGAAATACATGCCCTGTTAGGGGAAAACGGTGCAGGAAAGTCAACTCTCATTAAAGTGCTGACAGGAGTGGAAGCCAAGGATCATGGGGTCATTGAGCTGGAAGGGAAACAGATCAATCCCAGATCCACACAGGAAGCGCAAAACCAGGGAATTTCAACGGTATACCAGGAGGTCAATCTTTGTCCCAATCTTTCCGTTGCGGAAAATATTTACATTGGGCGGGAACCAAGAAACCGGTTTGGAACAATTAATTGGAAAAAAATCAATGCCGATGCCAGTGAACTGCTGGAGAAATTTGATTTACACATAAATGTTACAAAAAATCTGGATCATTACTCTGTGGCAATCCAGCAGATGGTGGCCATTGCAAGGGCAAGCGATATTGATGCAAAGGTTCTGATTTTAGATGAACCCACCAGCAGCCTTTCCTCCGCTGAGGTGGAAAAGCTGTTCCAAATCATGAGAAAGCTCCGGGGGGAGGGCATGGGAATCATTTTTGTCACACATTTTCTGGATCAGGTTTATGAGATCACTGACAGGATCACCGTGCTGCGGAACGGAAAATACGTGGGAACCTATTTGACAAAAGAGCTGCCCAGAGTAGAGCTGGTGGGAAAAATGATAGGCAAGGATTACGCGGGACTTAAGGAATCCATGAGCGCAAAACGGCCGGAGGAAGCAAAGGAACAGGAGAAGGAATCCTTTATTGAACTGGTCAATGTCAGCAGCCCCGGCACTGTTAAGGGATTCGGGCTGGAGGTAAGAAAGGGAGAAGTTCTGGGATTTTCCGGGCTTTTAGGTTCCGGGCGGTCGGAAACAGCCAAGGTTTTATTTGGGATAGATCCTATAAACGAAGGGGAAGTAAATGTAAAAAGTGAAACGGTTTCCCTTCATTCACCCTTGGATGCGATAAGAAGTGGAATTGCTTTCTGCCCGGAAAACCGAAAGACAGAAGGAATTATCGGAGAACTTTCCATCTGGGAAAATGTGATCCTTGCCCTTCAGGTAAAAAAGGGAATTTTCCATAAGATTCCCAGAAAAGAAGCGGAAGAGCTGGCAAAGGAATATATTGAAAAGCTTCAGATCAAAACACCGGGAACAGAGCAGCTGATTAAGAATTTAAGCGGCGGAAACCAGCAGAAGGTGATTCTCGCCAGGTGGCTTGCCATTGAACCGGAGTTTTTAATGCTGGACGAACCAACCAGGGGAATTGATATCGGAACAAAGGCCGAGATTCAGAAAATCGTCATGGATCTTGCGGGAAAAGGGATGGCTGTGCTCTTTATCTCATCAGAGATTGACGAGATGCTCCGCTGCTGCACCAGGATGATCGTGCTCCGGGATATGAAGCAGGTAGGAGAGTTAAAGGGGAAAGAAATATCAGAAGAAGCGATTATGCGGATTATGGCTGGAGGTGAAGCATCATGAGAGAAACCTGGAATCGTTTATCAGGAAAGCAGTATTTCCGCCCGCTGGTCATTTTTATCATGATTCTTCTATTTAACGGTATTGTCAGCAAGGGAGAATTTTACACCCTGTCCATTGTGGATGGGCATTTATACGGACGTATCATTGATATCGTAAGAAATGGAAGCAAGCTCATGATACTGGCAGCGGGCATGACCATGATACTGGCAACAGGAGGAACCGATATTTCCGTTGGCTCCATCATGGCCATCAGCGGAGCCATTGCCTGCAGCATCGTAAACGGGAACATTTTCCCGGATTTAAACGGAAATGTTGCCGCAGCGATCATTGTCGCAATCCTTGCAGGCATTGCCAGCGGAATCTGGAATGGTTTTTTAGTAGCAAAGATAAAGATTCAGCCGATTGTGGCTACCATGATCTTAATGGTGGCAGGGCGGGGAATCGCCCAGCTGATCACCAGGGGAAAGATCGTTACGATCACCTCTGATGCCTATTATTTTATCAATGGCGGCTATGTTTTCGGATTGCCCTTTCCCTTGTTTCTTGTGGTTCTTCTGGTGGGGCTTTTGGTGATATTTACGGGAAGGACGGCATTTGGCCTGTTTTTGGAATCTGTTGGCTGCAATCCAACTGCCTCTAAGTATGTGGGCATTAAGGTTGACCGGATGCTCTTTGCCATTTATACGCTTTCCGGAGCCTTTGCCGCTGTGGCAGGCTTGATTGAAAGCGCGGGGATCAAGGGGGCGGACTGCAACAATGCCGGGCTGGGAATTGAAATGGATGCCATTCTTGCCGTAGCAATCGGAGGAACCAACTTAATGGGCGGGCGTTTTTCCATTCCGGCCAGCGTGATAGGGGCACTGATCGTACAGAGCATCACCACAACCGTACTGGCGTTGGGTGTTCCGGCCGCCTATATCCGGGTGTTAAAGGCATTGCTGATTATTATCATCTGTCTGTCCCAGTCAAAGCAGTTTAAGGATCTGGTCATCAAGCGTAAAATGATAAACAGAAAGGTGGTTGGCAGCTGATGGAGCAAACGGGAAAAAGAAAAAGGTTACACATCAATAATATTTCGCTGGTTATCACCGTTGTGCTGTTTGTCCTGATGTTTCTGTTTGGTTCTGTAAAGTACAATAACTTTTTATCTTTATCAACCTTTTTAAACCTCTTTAATGACAATGCATACCTGATGATAGCGGCAATTGGGGCGACTTTTGTGCTCATAAGCGGGGGAATCGATATTTCCATTGCCTCCACCATCGCATTTACAGGTGTTGGCTCCGCTTACTTACTGGAACGGGGAGTTCCGGCGTTTCTGGTAATTATTCTGATGCTCCTTGCAGGAATTATCGTAGGCTGTACCCAGGGGGCTTTGATCCACTATTTTAAGCTCCAGCCGTTTATCGTGACTTTGGCGGGTCAGTTTTTGATGCGCGGGCTCTGTGTTGTGATCAGTGAACGTTCCATTCCCATCAGCGATCCGTTTTTTAAGACCATGGCTCTTGGAAAGGTAACGGTTCGGCTGGGGGAAGCAAAAGCGTGGAACGGGAAGATTTATTATTACGTATTTATCCTTGTGATTGTTTTTGCAGCTGCAGTCTATACCCTGAGATATACAAAGTTTGGAAGGTGTTTATATGCCCTGGGAGGCGGTGAAACGTCTGCCAGCCTCATGGGATTAAATGTAGCCAGAACGAAAATTGCGGCATACGGGATCAGCAGTTTTTGCGCTGCTCTCGGAGGAATCGTGTTCAGCTTTTATACTCTGGCAGGATTCGGACTTCAAAATCTGGGCCTGGAACTGGATGCGCTTTCCTCAGCAGTGATCGGCGGAACCCTGCTTACGGGGGGCGTGGGCACTGTGGCGGGTACGGTTGTGGGCGTTATGATAGAGGGAATTATCCAGACAATCGTTACATATCAGAATTTAAATACCTGGTGGACCAAGGTTACCATTGCTGCGCTTCTCTGCTTCTTCATTGTAATTCAGAGGGTCATTGCAATCCGTGCAGAAAAATCAAAGGGGAAGAATGGGCAATAAGGCAAATAATACGGTTGTAAGAAGCTGTTAACTTCGGTATACTGGATAGGCAGGTTATATGATATGAAAATAGGAGTGAGAGCAATGAAATATTGGAAGAAACGATTCATGGATATGAAAATCCGTGATAAAATGATCAATTCTCATATTTTTATTGCGCTCATTCCCTTCTGTTTTGTGGGGATTTTGGGGATTATCAGTTCAACCAGAGAGGCGGAGCGCAACGTGACCCAGCATACGTCTTTGCTGGTGGGACAGGTGCAGCATACCACGGATATTTATATAAGCAGCATTGAAAAGACAGCCAATATGCTCATCCGGATCATTGAACCAATGCACCTTGGCAGGATCCCCTCCGCTGAGGACGGCCGCTGGAAAGAGTATGAAGCAGCCCTGAAAGACAGCTTTGAGACAGTGGCAGATACTCATGATGAAATCGCAGGCATATTTTTTGCTACGGAGCATGACATGTATGTGGGAACAGGGATGTCCAGAATCTCCCGGGACCCCTTTGTCAAAGAGGTCTGGTATGAAAAAGCAGCATCATTTCCCGGTGAAATGCAGATAATCAGCGATGTTACCGGAAGAAATATTGTTACGGAGGCAGCCTATAGCATTGACGATGTATTTTCAGTGATGAAAGCAGTCATTGACCCGGAAACAGGGGAGAGAATCGGCGTATTGCTGTTTGATGTAAAGCATGAGATCATTTCTTCCGCCATTCAGGATGCGAACATCGGTGAAAATGGATTTGTATTCGTCCTGGATGAGCAGAATCACCTGGTGTATGCACCAACCAATAAAATCGTCTACCGCATCCGTCCTGAATGGCTGTGGAATGAAGAAGAGCCTGTGACAGCGGTGATCAATGGGGAAAAATATCAGATCAGCTATCAAAGATCAGCCTATACCGGCTGGAAAACTGTCAGTGTTTCATCCTACCGGGAAATCATGGGCGGAATCAATACCATGCTGTTCATGTTTGGCTGGGTCCTGGTCTTAACGATTCTCACCGTATTTATTGTGGCGGTAAAAATTTCGGAGACAGTGACAAAGCCCATTGTCAGGCTTCGCAACTTAATGAAAGAGACGGAAAAAGGCAACTTATCCGTCCGGTTTGAAGGCAACTATTTAGATGAGGTAAGCGAGCTTGGCCGCCGGTTCAACCAGATGCTGGAGCGGATACAGGAATTGATGGAGGAGGTATATAAGGAACAGGAGAATAAGCGGAAAGCACAGCTAAAGGCAGTTCAGGAGCAGTTTAAACCCCATTTTTTATACAATACCCTGGACACCATTGGCTGGATGGCGAGAGAACATTCCGCTTATGATATTGTTCATCTTGTAGATGCCCTTACCAATGTTTTCCGCATCAGCTTGAGCAAGGGAAAAGACTATATTACCATAGAAGAAGAAATCCGTTACATTTCCAATTATCTCTACATACAGAAAATCCGTTACGGGCCTAAGGTACAGTACGAAATTTTAGTAGATGAGGACTGCATGAAGGTGGTTCTGCCCAAAATGATCCTCCAGCCCCTGGTGGAAAATTCCATTTACCACGGGGTCAAGATGAAGAGCGGGGATGGGCATGTAAAGGTCACCGGAAGGGTGGAAGACAATTGGGTGAGCCTGGAGGTCTGGGATGACGGAAAGGGCATGGAGGAAGAAAAGGTCTGGGAGCTATCCAGATTGTTAAATGAGCCGGGAGAAGCCGGCAGAAACAGAAGCTTTGGATTGTTTTATATTAAGGAGCGGCTGCGCATCCGGTACGGAGAGCAGTTCCAGGTATTGGTGGAAAGCAAAGAGGGGCAGGGGACGAGTATTGTTATACGGATTCCGAAAGAAGTTCAGAATGATCTTGAAAAAGGGTAAAATGGAAAAAAGAACGAAATTACTGGCGATATTACTGATCATGGTATTTGGTTTCCTGGGATACCGGATTTATAACGGGGCAATTACCCAAACGGTCTATAAAAGCGATGTGGAATATGTGATCGGCGTTTCTCAGGCAAACATGAGAGAAGCATGGCGGATCGCATTGATACATGAGATCCAGGAGGAAGCGGGAAAGTATCCCAATATCAGAATCGTTACGGCAGATGCGACCTCCAGCGTGGAAAAGCAGGAAAAGGATGTTGACAGGCTTCTGGACTTCGGCATTGATCTTTTGATCATATCCCCCTGTGATTCCAGCCGTCTGACAAAGAAGGTGGGGGAGGTATATCAGGAGGGAGTTCCTGTAATTGTTATGGACCGAAGCGTAGAGGGCTTTGACTATAACCTGTTTATCGGCCCGGATAATAATCTCATCGGCAAGCAGGGGGGAGAATGTGCGGTCCGGCTGCTGGGAAATGGGAAGGCGAAAATTCTGGAACTTCGTGCGACTGCCGGGTCCCTTCAGAGCGAGGAGCGGAGCGAGGGCTTTGATTCTGTGATCAGGGATTATCCTGATATCGAAAAGACTGTCTGTGATCTGAAAAATGACATGAAGGACCCAGCCTATGATGCGGTTTTTGCCATGGAGAAGGAACTGAAAGGCGTTTCCCTCATATTTGCCAACAATGATTCCGTGGCCTTTGGAGCATACGAGGCGCTAAAGGACAGGAGTCTGGCTGAGAAAATCAAGGTTATCGGTTGTGACGGCTTTACAGGAGAAAATGAAGGGGTGGATTTGGTGCGGAAAGGAAAACTTGCAGCAACGATTTCCTGCCCAACAGGAGGAAAAGAGGCAGTACAATATGCTATTAATATTCTTCGGAAGGAAAGCGGAGTTCCCAAGCAGGTAATTTTAAGAAGCCATACGATCTATCCTCAAAATGCCGGTGAGTATCTGGCGGCTCTTGACCGACAAAGTATTGACGATGGCAGGAGAATTACCGTAGGATATTCCCAGGTGGGACAGGAGAGTCAGTGGAGGCTTGCCAATACCCGCTCCATTCAGGAGGCTGCCAAGGAATTTAATGTGGAACTTCTTTTTGACAGCGCAGATCAGTCTCAAAAGAAGCAGATTGAGGCGATTCGCAGGTTTATTAAGGAGAGGGTGGATGTAGTCGTGGTTTCTCCAGTAGTGGAGACCGGCTGGGATGAGGTCTTAAAAGAGGCTAAGGAGGCCAATATCCCTGTAGTAATGTCTGACCGCAGAATCGAAGCAGGAGATGATCTGACAACCACTTATATTGGTGCTGACTTTTTAGAGGAAGGGCGGAGAGCCATGCGCTGGCTGAAAGAACATGTAAAACCGGAGCAGGGACCTGTCCATATTTTAGAGCTTCAGGGAAGTGAAGGAGCCACACCGACGGAAGAGAGAAAAAAAGGATTTTTTGAAATATTGGAGGAGAATCCCCAGTACCAGATCGTATATACGGATTATGGTGATTTCACTTACGACGGAGGGAAACAGGTTGTTGAGGAATACATCAGCAGCCACAACTGGGATGTGGACATTATCTTTTCTCACAATGATGACATGGCCCTTGGGGCGATCGAAGCCTTGGAGGCCCATGGATTAAATCCGGGGAAGGATATAACAATTGTTTCTGTGGATGCGACGAAAGAAGCGTTTCAGGCGATGATAGACGGCAAACTGAACTGTGCGGTGGAATGCAGTCCGCTTCTGGGGCCTCCCCTTATGAAAGCAATCCGGGATATGATCGCAGGAAAGGAAATGCCTCTTCGGATTATAACAGAAGAAAAGGTGTACGATCAGTCTGATGCGGAGACAGTTATTAAAACAAGGGAATATTAAGGTGGCTTTTTTGATGCAGCTTTTGACATCAGCGTTGAAAGATTGCTGAAGATGAGGATATTTATAAAAAAGTACTTGATTATTTGACGAAAATGTAGTACTATAATTGTGCAAATTGATTTGTTAATTTGCACAATTAAAAAGCAGAAGTGGCGGAATTGGCAGACGCGCACGGTTCAGGTCCGTGTGGTAGCAATACCTTGAGGGTTCAAGTCCCTTCTTCTGCATAGTTATGCTGAAATGTCCTGTGGAAAATACCACAGGACATTTTTTCTATACCGAGAATTTGACAGCTGATGCCTGCATTGAAATGGCAGATTCATAGCATACGGATGCGCCCGATTCGAGTACCTCCGCTATATATTTTGAAACTTCTACATGTACAGGATGGACGAGATAAGCCTCCATATCCTCCATTGAGGAAAAATGAGTGATTACATGCATTACGGAAACGATGAAGTCAGCAATATGAAACGTGAGGTATGCCGTTTGAACTTTCCTCAGTCACCGGCCAATAAGATTTTAAGCTCAACAATCTTCTGATTTTTTAAGGTGAAATAATAGTCAAGCGCAACCGGGCTTCCCTCAAAGTTCCCGGTAAGTGTGGCGGTGACAATAAACTTCCTATTATTTTCTACGGCATTTGTAACCTCAGTTTTGACTGACAAATTGTTGTTTGCCTTCTCAATATGCTCCTTAATCGCGTCGGGACCGTGATAAATCATGCCATCATCGTAGAGTACGGCATCTCCGGCAAAGCACTTGGCAAGCAAACTGCTGTCATACGAGTTTGACGCCTGGAAATATGTTTCAATAGACTGCGGTAATTTGATGTTCATATTTGTTCTCCTTCTTATAAATTGCTTAAATTGTGCGGATAATACCCCGTCAATTGTATGTTCGGCCCCGACAATATAGGATGTCCGGTCATATACCAGGAAAGCGGCAAGCTCAGCGATTTCCTCCGGCCGGGCTGTCCGTCCGATGGGAATCCCGCCAAGGGAATCCATAAGGGTCTGCTAATTTCCTCCTTTCATGATTGGCAGGGTGATTAACCATTGTATTTGAATTATACCGGCTATAACCTGACGACGTCGCGTCAAGATATCATTTATTTCTTTTATATTTCCAGAGAATCTCATCCAATTTACTTTGGATCTTTTCACGTATGTTCTGCGGGGCGAGGACTTCAGCATAGGTTCCAAAAGAGAGGATATAGTGAAACAGCCAATCGCTTTCCGGTAAGGAAGCCGTAACTGTAAAGGAGCCGTCCCGATTTTTAGTGATTTCCTTTTCATCGAATTCATCAAATACCCGGTAAGCACCTTCTGGAGCAATCTGAAGCTGCACATCAATCCATATTTTAGAACTCTCCTCCGTTTGATCTTCCAACAATTTTTCCTGTGGCCTATTTACAAAAATTTCCGGTGACATTTCCACATTGGACATACGCGAGATTTTAAAGGTTCTGTATTCATTTCTTGTAAGGCAGAAGCCTTGCAGATACCATGCATTCACCTTGTACATAAGCTTAACAGGTTCGACCCTTCGGCTGCTTTTTTCTCCGGCTGTATTAAAATAGTAAAACATAATGACCTGATGATTCAGGATGGCATTTTTGAGTATCGTGAATTCACATGTTTTGCTTTTATTGCTGCCCCAGGGCGATAAATCCACCTCAATCCAATTGATGTTGTTTTTTTGAAACAAGCTGCTTAATTTTGAAAGCACCTTGTCTGTTTCCGGATTCTGCATTACGGTTAAGCTTTGCAGTGCAAACAATATTTCGTTTTGTTCATTTTCTGAAAGAACGGACTTATTGAGAATAAAATGGTCCAGCAGTGATATTCCTCCGCCTTTTCCCTGGGTTGCATAAATAGGTATTCCTGCGGAGGAGAGCGTATCAATATCCCGATAAACCGTTCTTTCAGACACTTCAAAACGTTCCGCCAGTTCCTTGGCCGTGACTATTTTTTTGCTAAGCAGAATATATACGATTTCAAAAAGCCTGTTAATTTGCATATCATCACCTCAGGTAAATTATAAAACATATAACCTGACAATAGTATGTCAAGTTATATGTTTTTTATTAAGTGCAGATAAGCGTAAGCTCTGGGGATCCACGAGGATACACAGATATTTTATTACATCAAAAAGAATGTTGGAAGAATGCTTTTCAAGCACACCCCAACATTCAGTATAGGACCTCTTTTTCATTTTGTCATGCTCATGCCAGGTTCATAAACCGCATATTGGCTGCGGCCATGTTTCTTTGCATGATAAAGAGCAATATCAGCTTTTTGATATAATTCTTCAAATACAGTTCCGTCTTCCGGATAGGCGGCTGTTCCTAAACTGGCAGAAATATGTGCTTCCGGTTCCAGGGCGCTGCCTATGAGGCTGCATAAATTTTCCAGGCGGGCATATAAATCCATACTGTAGGCCACATCTTTTAATAAAATGATAAATTCATCGCCTCCCAGTCGTCCAAAGATGTCATCCCGCCTTAGGGCGGATTTAAGCCTTGAAGCAGCGCGGTGGAGCGCTTTATCCCCAAAATGATGACCGTAATTATCATTCAGCTGCTTGAAGCGGTCAATATCCAGCATGATAAGGATGTGATGGCTTTGGCTGTCTTTTAATGTGCTGCGTATGGCATGTATGGCTGTTGCCCTGTTTAACAGCCCGGTCAGGGAATCCTGTTTGGAAAGCTCCTGAAGAGTCAGGGCCTCCCGTTTGGCTGCGTCAATGTCCTTAATGAGGATAAAAGCCTTAATGGTATCGGTATATGGATCGGAAACGATCTGCACCAGCCCAAGCCCCCAGTAAACGCTTCCGTCGGGCCGCAAACGCCGGTGCTCCAGCCGTAAGGACCGGTTGCCGCGATAATAGTGATAGAGCAGCTGATTCTTATTGAAGAATTTTAGATACATCTCCCGGTCCTCTTCAAAAATATAATGCTCTGCAATGTAGTTCATAATGCTGGAAAAGGAGTTGGTGACATATTCCGGCATAGTCTGGGTCATTTCTCCAATGATTTCTTCAAATAAGTCGAATTTTAAGTTATATTCGTAATAACCGATACAGTCTTTTTTCTGTTCCCGCATGTACTCCATCCACTTTTGGTAAGCCAGTTCCTTTTCATACTGATCCGTAATATCCTGGTAAGATATGATACCTCTGAGAGGGCGCTGATCTTCAGTACACACCAGTGAGTAATGAGTGGAGAACCAGTGATAATCTCCTGATCCTGTTTTCAGTCGTGTGATGCATTTTCCCTCAGGTACACCCTTTTCCATGTCATCATAAAAATCCAGAAAATCAGTAACACTTTCCTTATGTACAATGCCGTTTTCAATAAGAAATTCCGGGGAGAGCGGCATGGTGTAGGGGAAGGGGAAGGTTCTGGAAAATTCAGGTGAGGGGGAAAGGGTTCTGGAAGGAATATCGTAGATGCTTACAAGGCAGCCGGAATGCTGGCTGGCCAGCCGGTATTGTTCTTCCCGGATCCTTAAGTGTTCCTGGAATTTTTTCATACATGTGATATCAGAGATAGCACAGTACAATAATTCCTCCTCAGGGATATAATTCAGTTGTAAGGAACACCAGACGCAGTTTTTTTGTATTTTTGCTTTGAATTCCAAATCAAAGCTGACTGGCTGGTCTGTAAAGTGGCTGCGTATTTCTTCCAGCAGCTCCGGAAATTCTGATTCACATACCATGTCCTTAAGAGAAGCAGGCGCTTGAAATAAGTCCTTTATAGCCTGATTGGAATAAAGAATGGTAAGGTCTTCATCGGTTTTAAGCTTTAGTATGCCGCAAGGGATGCGATCTAAAAAAGGTTCTTCGTTCATTGTTCACTTTCCCCCATAAGTGCTTATGAAAATAGAAATAGGCTTTATTATGAATATATGTGGCATGCTGTCAAAAAATGCACAAAAAAAATGAATTTGGTAGACATTAGTAAATATAAGATCAAAAATATTGATTTCATAAATAAAAGTGGTTCAGCCGGGTAAATAACCGTCTGTGCTGCTTTCAGATTATAGACAAAGTCAAATTATATTTTGCGGCAATGAATATGAAAAGTATAAATAAACATTGATATATTTTTGGCCTTCGTTCTGATATAATTAAGTCAAATCGGAATTTTTTGTCAGTCTTTAAATGTCGATTATTTATATAATGGGAGGTGCAGATATGGTCTATTACTTTGATGAGGAGGTTCTAATAAGAACAATTATTGAAACAGATACAAAAACTATTTGTGAAGAAGAAATGGCACAAGGATGGCAGGCTAACGAAGAAAAGTATTTGACCAGGTTAGCGGATGACACCGCTGGTAAAGCTATTTCTCTTGTTGCAGAATACAAAGGCAATGTCGCCGGATATATAAATGTGTATATCAATTCTTCCTGGGGTTCTTTTGCAAATATGGGATATTGTGAAATTGTTGACTTTGGTGTGTTAGAAAAATACCGTTGTTGTGGAATCGGTTCTAAACTAATGGATACGGCTGAAAAAATTGCTTCAAAATATGCGGATACAGTTTACCTTGGTGTAGGCCTACATAGTGGATATGGCAGCGCTCAGAGAATGTATCATAAGCGCGGTTATTTACCTGATGGGAAAGGTGTCTGGTATAAAGATAAAATAGCAGAACCCCATGAAACTTATTGTAACGATGATTACTTAAATCTATATTTTAGTAAAAAGCTAAGATAGTCATTATGAGCACAAAGAAAACGCCGGAATACTGTTTGTCAACAGTCTGAAAGGGGCACAGCCAGGTAAATATCTGTCTGCGCCCCTTTGTGAGTTCAGCGGACATTATCATCTCCGGTAAAGATATACAGGTCTGCCGCTTTCTATTTTTCGTTGAAGTTCCCCCTGGATCAGGGGCAGGACATATTCCAGAAAATCTGAGGTGACATCAGTGCCGTTGCTGCAGATCCATTGGGAAGGAAACAGCTTTTCCTGATTGCAAACCTGGTTTACATCAACCGTGGTGCATTCCATGGAATAAGGGGAGTTTCCTGTACGGCAAAAGGCGACCATTCTTCCGGTAATGCCGTTTAAAGCGGCCTTTACCCCTTCTGAGCCTGCCTGTACGGATTCTTCTATGTCGGTTGCGGAAGCCAGCATGCCGCTGCAGCGCTGGCTAACATTCAGCTCAATGGAACGGACCTTTACGCCGAAACGGTCGCGCACAAAATTTTCCAGCATTTTGCCGCTTCCGGTGAGCATTTTATGACCAAAGGTATCCAGACGGACTTCATCCGAGTATTCGCATATGAATTTGCCCTGGGCGTCGGAGAGACCTTCTGAGATACAGATAATAACCGAGTTGTTTTTTTTAAGAGCAATTTTAACATCTGATGCAAACCGTTCAAAATCAAAATCAGTTTCAGGAAGGTAGATAAGCACGGGATTATCACCCTCGAATTTTCTGGCCAATGCACTGGCAGCAGTGAGCCAGCCTGCATGGCGGCCCATCAGCTCCACAATGGTGACGGACTTCTGCTGGTAAACGGAAGAGTCCAGAACGATTTCACGGACGGTGTCAGCCACGTATTTGGCGGCACTGCCGTATCCGGGAGTGTGATCCGTTAAAGTCAAGTCATTGTCAATGGTTTTGGGAATTCCAATGAAACGGATGGCGCTGTTATGATGGGAGGCGTAGCGGGAGAGCTTGCTTACTGTATCCATGGAATCATTGCCTCCGATATAAAAGAAATATCCGATTTCCATGGTCCGGAATTTTTCAAACAGAGCCGGATAAAAGGGAGAAGACAGATCGTCAGGGAGTTTATAGCGGCAGGAGCCTAAATAAGCGGCAGGCGTTAATTTCAGAAGCTCCAGTTCTTCCTCCGTCAAATCACCTGTCAAATCCATATAATTGTCGGACATGAAGCCTTCTATACCGTTGATCATGCCATAAACCCGGCCGATTTCTTCACGAGCAATTCCTTCCTTGATGACGCCGTAAAGGCTTGCATTGATCACAGCGGTTGGTCCGCCGGATTGTCCTACGATTGCATTTTTCTTCATGATGTATAATATCCTCCAAGTTTGCATATGCCACGGGCACCTTCCCTATTCTATAATAGAACGACTTTCTTTGCAACGGTCATTCCTAAATTTCCAGGAAATAATTAGCCCATAAAAAGGGAGGAGCCGGTGAAATGTGACTTTCACCGGCCAGTTATGAAAAAAAGTTTTTAATTTAACAAGTATTGGAGTTCTTCTTGTTACTATCTTAAGTATAGAGGAGAGATGTGAAAAAAGTTTGTAGAAGTTGTAAATAATTTTTGTACGTCTTGTGAAAAAACTGTGAATGAATGGTGTTGGTTTTTTATAAGTGATTACTGCTGATTTATGCAACTATAGCTGATTATAAGTGAATAATTATGAAATTAGAGTATAGTAAAATCACACTGGTAATAAAAATTATGTATTAAGATCATTCACTTATAGATTTTAATATTTGTTCTTTTATATATGGTAGTTAATGGGGATTCAGTGACAGCAGGTATTCACCGGCTGGAAGTAGCAGTGCAGCTGTTTCACTTCTTGCATATTAAGCTGACGGCAGGAGTTGGATGACACGTGGTTTGTATGGATGCCTAAAGGCCATAGACTGCCATATGTAGATAGACCATGGTCTTTTTTATTCAGATATTCTTAAATAGCAATTAAAGAGCCTTAGTTTTATAAAATTATTTACACACGCAAGCTTTATAGTATTATAATAAAAGAAAATATGCTTGAAAGGAAATGATTACATGAAAATATATAAATTCTTAGCTGGATTAATATTAATGATATCAGCATTAGGGCTTTTATTATTTTTTATAAAGAGATACTATATAAGCCGGACAGTCTCAATTATTGGAGGAGCAGATGGCCCCACAGCAATTTTTATAGCTGGAAAATCTGAACGCTTTATACCGCTTTATCTTATTATAGGAATGCTGATTCTGATTATAATCACTATTTTGTTTTTTAGAAATAAATAGCAATTTATTATACTACATGTACCGGAGGTATTGCATAAGAAAGAATTCCGCTTGCGGGATTCTCCGCCTGCGGCGACATCCAACCCTGCCGCCGCAGTGCGATCCTCCCGGAGGGTTTTTATCGTATAGGACGAACTTTTCTCGTATACGATAAAAAATACCGGCGAAAAATTCACCGGTATTCAATCTTAAAGTATAGGTTTAATTCGGCAGATAGCAAAAGGGGTTAATGATTATTCAAATATTCCCTTTTTAGCCGATTAAACTCCGATTCCAATTGGTAATCATTTCTCCTTTTTATGTATTCAGTGATCCCATCTTTAAAAGATGGTTTAGCAAATACAAAGATCCGATACAGTAGACGTATCCCCCAAAATAGAGAAAAAGTAATACAAACCAATACTTTTGTGTCATAATCCCAGATTACGGCCAATGAAGCAAAACACAATAGGATAAGCATATAATCCAAAGTTTGGGATAATAGGTTTTTCTTTATTGCCAGTCTGCGTTTTGCAAGTTCTAGGATAGTATTATCATCAGGAGCTTGATTGTTTTGGCTGTCTTCAGAGTTAATATTTGTTATAGAATTCACACCTTGTACGATACTTTCTGTAGTCATTACTTTTCCCTCCACATACTGTAGTTTCATGCGGATAGTATCTTCAGATATCCAATCTGCCCGTTGATTTTTAATCAGTTGCCGGGCGCGTTTCGGATAAGTTGGTTCTAAAGAGTTATCACTACAATCTACTACTTTGATTTGTTTTGATATAATATCACCTCTTTATATGTTTTTTATTATGGGTGTCTCCCCGTGCAATTCGTTTTTTATTATGGGTGTCTCCCCCTGCAGATAATATCATACCATAGTTTTATAGTCTGCTCAACATTTTTAAGGTTATTGTAATGACAATAAAGTCTGTATTATTATAATGATAATGGAAATAAAATATATGAAATTAAAATATATTAAGATAAAGTAAATAGTAAGGCACTATACAATAAAACAGCAAAACGCACCGTATTTAAGCCGTTTCTCTGATTTGTGAAAAAACTGTGAATGAAAGGTATTGGTTTGTTATAAGTGATTATTGCTGATTTATGCAACTATAGCTGATTATAAGTGAATAATTATGAAAAAAAGCATTATAAAATTGTTATATGTAGATAGCCTATGTTCTTTTTGGCTTTTATATTTTAGTTTTGTGTATAAATAAAGACAAGACCACTAACTTAATATCATAGTTAGTGGTCTTATAAGTTTTAGATGAGCTACATATATTTCTCACATTCTCGGTTGGCATACCCCTTTCTCACGGTGCTCAGGAAAATACTAAATAGATAGCTCATCATATAATCTTATTTTTTGGATAAAATTACTGTATACATTTCATCTACAATTGTGCTATAATATAAACATCAGGTATGTGGTTTGCTATGCAGTGACGTAAGTCCAGTTTCAGTGAACCATTTTTTTATTTTGTTAGAAGGAGGTGAGATATCATAAATATAGGTGATATCATCATATACGGAAATCATGGTATTTGTAAGGTTACCGGATTACAGGATATGTACATGGATGAAAAAATTCGTTCATATTATGTACTCAAACCCATTTACAATACTGCCTCGACAGTATACGTCTCAGCTATAAGTAACAAAAGAAAGACTGAAATTCGCCACGTTCTCTCTGCCGATGAAATTTTCTCTGTAGTTGAGAAAATGTCGGATGAAGATTTAATTTGGATTAAGGATAATCATAAGCGCAAAGAATTATATGGCCAGATTCTTTCAGATGGTAACCGTTCTGAGCTAATAAAAATGATAAAAACTTTGCGTTATCAGAAACAAGAGCTAAAAAACATAAATAAAGACAGAAAACTCCAGATTTTTGATGAATGTTTTCTCAAAGATGCTGAAAAAGCGCTTTGTGAGGAGTTTGCTTATGTATTGAACATCAAACGTGAAGAGGTTATTCCGTTTATCTATGAGCAGAAATTCTAACCCAATTTTCATTTATCAAGTGCATCTCATTATCATTCCTTATTATTACCTCAAGACCATTTCAACTCCCATATAAAACAACCACTATTTTTATTATTATTTTTTTCCACAGACAGGATCGTTTTAACGCAAGACGAAATTGGGTTTATAGTAAAATTAAAGGAAACAGTCACCAGCGAGGAAGATCTCCTAAGGTATCTGGTGGTTAGCTGAAATCTGACTAATCACTGGATTACCTTTTAAACCTGTTTGCCCATTTTTAATCCCTACCCTTATAAAACATCTTTACATTAAATAAAAACTTTTTTATATTGCTTTTGCTATATTTTTCAGCATTCTCCAACAATGTTTTCTCCCCATTTTACTGAATTCGGATAAGCCCCAGTTTCATGATGATTTACCAAGTTCAGACAGGTTCGCCATTTCCACTTCGCGCTGTTCACTTTATGCCTATTGATGACTTTCACATTTTAACCTTTTTTCCTTGATTTTTAATTGACTTATTTAAATCATTGTGTTATGATAAAGCAGTATTTTAAATAAGGTCTTGATTTCGCATGTATACGTAAGTCATTATTCTATTGATGATTTACATATATATGCGATTTTTAGTTTAGTAAAAATACAATAATAATATTTAAGGAGGTATCTTTCATGACTAAAGGTACAGTAAAATGGTTTAATCCACAAAAAGGCTTTGGTTTTATCTGTGACGAGCAGGGCAACGATATATTCGTTCATTTCTCTGGCCTCGCGATGGACGGTTTTAAAACCTTAGACGAGGGACAGTCAGTTACATTTGATGTAACAGAAGGTAATCGAGGATTACAGGCTGTTAATGTTCATACTGCATAATCCACGTGATAAAGAAGACTGCTTTTAAGTAGTCTTCTTTATTTATATTTTCTACCTACATAATTTATTAAATAGCAATTTAAGTAGTACAGTTACTTCACTAAATACTGATGTAACCAATATCAAACCAGTCACTAACCGAACGTCAACTTTTGTGCCAGATGGGACAGATCATGATACCTTGGATTAGCCTAGGTGGTATTACATTTATTCAACAGCTCATGGTCCGGCAAGTAACCTCGGTCGCGTTTTATTAGGAAAAGATCGGGCATATTATAAGTACCGACGGAATATGGAAATAAATGGGCCGGTCAGAGAGTTGTGACAAACTGTCTGACCGGCTTTTCTTTATAGATATTCATTCAATCGTTCTGGATAATACAGCATCAACTGGCTGAGTACCAAGTCTCAATTCCGGTACCGCTGCGTCCATTTCTTTTTAACCTTTCATCACTCATAATATGATTTCTTTTTACAGGTGTCATTTTAATTCCCTTATTTCTCAAATATAGTTAATTATGACAGTATTCGACTTGGTGTATATATATTAAATACAGTTACTCCAGTATTAATATATTGTGGACCTGTATCAAATCCCTTTAATGCAGCAACTGCCTGAGCCATACCCAAATAGCCCATTGTAAATGGATTTTGTACCAATATAGCTTTTATAGTATTATCTTTTATCATTTCCTGAATTACCTCTGTGATATCAAATCCAATACCGATAATATTTATATCATTTTCTCTCAAAGCATACCCCATCCCTAACGTAGATCCTTCATTCGTTGAAAAAATACCAACAAGATTGGGATTGTCTCTTATATATTTTTCCGTTGCTTGTTTTGCTAACTCTGGGTCACCATTCGTGTATATTGTTTCTAATATTTGATAACTGGCAAACGGTTTAAAATAATCGCGAAATCCCCTTTCCCGATTTACAGTCGTTCTGTTTTCAGGAGTTACCCCAATGATTCCTATTGAACCATATTTGACACCAATCTCCTCTAATTCGTAAAACATATTTTCTCCAGCTATCTTACCAGCTGTATAATTATCTGTAGCAAAGGTTATGACTGCTTCTTCAAACGCTGGTGCATCGACATAAATGATTTTTACACCCTTTGCTTTCGCTTCTTCAACTGCCATTGAAATCTCTAAAGGATCACTCGCCGCTAACATTATTGCATTAGCTCCCGCTGCTACAGCATTATTAAATATTTCAATTTGTTTATTTACATCTCTCGTTAAGGGGGCGTCCCATTCATATGTAACACCTAACATAGAAGCCATTTCTCTAGCACCATTATCCATAACCCTCCAAAATTGATCACTTTTATCCATGGTTATTAAATAAATTTTATAATTCTCATTTACTATATGGTTCATTTCTACAACATCTCCTATATTAATAATCAATTTTAATGTTGGTCCAAATGCATTCACACCTGGTGCTGAAATTCAGGCTTTACAACGAGTGTTCTGATATCACCGACTTGCATAAAAATTATATACTGTTATTAACATAATTATGGGCTGTTACAGTGGAATATTTATCCAGGTAAATAAAATATCTGTAATCTATTCCCGTATCTACAATTCCTGTTAATACTCCTTGTCCTCCAGGCTAAAATTTGGAACACTTCTAATTCTTGAAATAATATTCGAATCTATAGCAGAAGGCGCGTTAATACTCATATAACCGGCATAACTTACAGATTTGGAAGAATACACGGATATTCAATTATATGCGAGGGGGTTTCGTAATATTACTTCAGTAAATTGCTATTCTATTTGCATCAAAGTTATATCATATAAAATTAAGAAAAATGTAAAAAGTCAAAACAAAGACCTTGTTATAATAGAAAGAAAGTTCGAAAATAAATTACCGGAGGTGAGTATTTGAGTAAATATATCATAATTCTGAGTACAGCTATTATAATCATTGGCTTAACTGCATGTTTCCAACAGCAGAAGTTTCCTAATCCAGAAACGGTAAACACCGTTTCTGAAACCACAATTGCTTCACTGCCAGTTATCACTGAGTTAGAGACAACAGCAGAGATGGCAGCAGCAGAGATGGCAGCAACAGAAAAAGCACTGCCCATGCTGTATATAAATGGACAGCTCTATCGACTATTAAGCAGACTGGGTGAACCGATGGGGGATTCGGGCTGTGTAGATGGATATATTTTGTCCTCCGTAGACCCGGAAGAGGTACCCACAGAACATGAGCAATCTAATTTTGGTAGTGAAGGAACACCATATTGTCTGGAAGAAGAATATGGAGAACTGGTTGCAATGGTGGCAGATGAATGGCTGAGGTTTACAGCTGTAGACTTAATTGCGCAACCAGTAAATTATGACCTCTTGATCTCTGACTTAGCACTCCTGGGAGCAGATGGGATTGAACTCAATTATGCTGACAGTGAAAGGCTTGTTTTTCATAGTTATGCAGGCTTGTTTCGATGCGAAAAAAACAGCGATAACTGGGTAATGAAACAAAGCCTTGACTTAAAACCGCTGGAAGCTAACGCAACTCAGGGGGATCATTATTCTTACATCAGTGCAGACAGGGATACTGCCTTAATCTCACCGAAATGCTATGCATCGGATAATGAGATACCTGTTACTTTTCGGTATCTCTTCGCTGAAGGAAAACTGGAATTGGTGGGGAGATTTCAGGATTATACAGATTCTAATCTGGTCTGGAGTTATTCAGAAGAAGCCATGTCAATTCGGCAAAAGCTTTCTGAAAAACCGGATCTGAATGGATTGTGGATTTCTAATCTCTATCCCATTGCAGAAATGAACTCGAATGTATACGGTTTTATTGTGGTCGGTGCAAAAGGCCTGGAGTCTATCCGGTATGGTCTCTACTGGAGTGATTTGGATCAGTTAGAATTGGAGCCTGTAAGAGTGCAAAGGGGAACTTTATGAATGAAAGAATTTAGACAGCTATGCATCAGAGAAATGACAAATAGTGTAAATGATTTACTACTGAACAAAAAATCAAACCCTATATTAGAACCTGTATTCGTAAAAACATTTTGTGGAATCGTGTATCTTTGAATACAGGTTCTTAAATTTAAAGAAAGGATTCCAATAGCCGGTATTTGGAGATTTTACGCCCATACCAAAACGAAGGAAAATGCCATGATTGATAGCAGCTCGTTAAAATATATAAAGCAAAAGTATGCAGTAACGCACGATACAACAAAAATCTATGGTATTGATACAAAATCACCTGTTAATAGGAATTTAAAGCTTCCAGGTTATCCAAATAAAAAGCGCAGTCCATGATATCCCCGGCGGTCAGGTCGATACAACTTCGCATGTATTCAAAATGTTTGATGTCCAGCTCATTTTTGCTATTACCAGCAATAGTATTGGAATAGCTCACATCTTTTGCGACAAAAAACATGTAAATATACATGATGCCATTTTCTACTGCTGTAAAATAGGCTTCAAAATAAGCCAATTCATTTTTAAGGGTCTCAGTTCCCTCGACTTTATGTGCTTCCAGAAAAGCCAGCCACTCTTTGGCTGTTTTCTCTTTACCTTTGACAACTTTTAATTTGTATAATTTAATATCCATTTGTTTCATATATCCTCCTTTCAAGCGGTTAGCGAAAACTAACTTCATTGTATAATTATCGAAAGGATCTGTCAAGCCAACTAATTGTAAACCAGTTCTAACTTTTTTTGAAGAGATTACTAAATATTTAGTTGTGAATGAATCATTACAAGCTTTGCAATAATTAAAAACGGTGGCTGTAATTAATTGCTGCAGAGTAGAACCAATGTAAAATGATATGAAGGCAGAAGCTGGTATTTCAGTAATTAATTTATCCACAACAACAGGAATTCCAAATGTGCTGGTAACAATTTTGGCAAATCCACATGTTTCTACTGTGACCGCGTGGCCAAAATCATCTCTGGCCCAGCCTGTCACGTCAATAAATGGACTGAATTCCATTGTTTCAAATCCTTTGGCACAAAGCAATTATATCTTCATAAAATTATCTCCAATCAATTTTTCGTTATCTGGACAGGGATTATTTTACAATATCTGTGCCGATATATACACATTGTTTTCTACTCAGGTAAGTATTAAGTAGGTTTTCATCACCCGAAATAATTTTTTCATAATAAATATTTCTATTGTGTTATAAAATGAACAATACTTTGAACGGTAAATTCTGATTTAGTAAATTATAACATAGATAAACACAAAGGAACAGTATTGAATATTTATGAGCATATATTCAATACTGTTTTATATAATTGACTTTGTCTTCCGTCATCATTGAGGTAACAAATTTCAATGATTTTTTCAATTATAACATAATCATTATACTTTTTTATTAATATCTACTAATGACACATGTGGTAAAACTGTGTCAGCAAAATACTTCTGGTTCATTAAATGGTCAGACGGTTATAACGGTCTGTTATAACCGAAATGTATAGTAACATGTTAAGGAATTAAAGAGATAGTACTTTTTATTCCTTCAACAATATCTGCACCCAGCGATGTGCCAATCACAATGTAAATAGAATCTTTGGTGGCAATCATGTAATAATGTATGTCGATGTCCGCACCTGCTGCACCTGCCTGTTCTTTAGGGATGTTCGCAGTGATGACATAGGCCTCTTTGCCTTCTACGGTTTCAAATTTGCCCTGTGCTTTAAAATCAGGAATGATCTGGGATAGTTGCTGTTCCAACTGCGTGCAAGCTGCCTCATTGAGCAGTGCTTCCGCTTCTGCGTCCCTGGTGGCAAATAACTGATAGGTTTCCTCATCCCCTGGCATACCCATCACGATAATGGCGGAATTATCTTCAGCCTGATACATGGTCACATCAATTCCCATGGTGGACTGTACTTCCCTGGTGAATCCGTCCAAGTCAGGGAATACGACTGCTGCGGCTTCAACCTCGCTTTTAACTTCGCTCTCTGCGGGCGCTTCTGAGGTTTCCTCCGTCTGGGAAGACTGTTCGGTCGCAGAAGATGTTTCCTTGTTTCCACAGGCCGCAATGCTGACCGACATTGTAAGTACGAATAATAGTGTAATTAATTTTTTCATGTTTACCCTCCACGGTTTATTGTTTGAGTTTTTACCTTTCCCAGTATAGTAGAAGCCACTACAAAAAACAGATGCTGGTATTGTGGAAAAAATCATTGATCTCTCTTCAGACAATGAGTAATAATATGACGATGCCGCGTGCCATACAAATACCTGTTTATTTGGGGAGCGCCTTTCCTCGCATCATGTTCTGCAACAGGAATCTTTGTTTTGCCAAGAAATCACATACCACTTTTGCTTTTCCCATCTGCTTTATATGCCAATAAATTGTTATTAAGCATTACTGGAATCATTTGGTAAAAAAATATCAAAGTGAGTCTAATATACACATGGATGGAAAAGGTTAAATTCGTACTCAATTGACTTTTAAATGTACTTAATAGAAGCCGTTACTGATTGATATCATTTTTTGAAAAAATTTACAGTCAGGGAAAAACAGCAGACAACTGCCAGACTTTTGATTTAGTACGTAAATTATCATCATTAGATCAAGCAAGGATCAAAAACGGAACCTGCAGGGCACATAAAATCAGGAAAATATCAGTTGTTAAAAAATGATTTTAAGCGGCATCTTACTGTGTGAGATGCCGCTTTTCAATTAATCGAATCAGATAAACACACGAACCGTTTTGCTTTAGATTCATAATCTTTATGGGATTAAAATTATTTTTCTCACGTATGGATCCGATTGGTTTTTTTATTGTTATAATTGAATCGTTTTATATATGGAATAATAATAAGTAAAAAAAACGGCCAATTCTATATATAAAATACAACCAAAAACAATAGAAAAATTTTGTTTAAAATAACCAAAATTCCACTTGCATTTTTTGATTATTGTCAATTGACGATAAAATTTTATCCACTTATAATGGCTGTATCAATTGATTCTATATTTAAATATTATATTCCATATATGGAATGGAGGATTGCCATGGACCTTCAGGAAAAAATGAAAAGTTACAGTTCGTTAAAAGCATTACAGATTATTATGGCTCTTGCAGAGCGAAAAGGAGAGGTGAATATTGGGGATATAGCGGAAATAACCGGATTAAGCCCCAGTACCATCCATCGGATTCTTCAGGAACTTCAGGCATGCGGATTTGTTGTGAAAAATAAAGAAGCAAGACAGTACAGGCTTGGAATGGGCATGATGAATATTACATTGAAAGTAAATCTGTCGGAGTACCTTCTTGAGGCAGCAAAGGAAGAGATGAAAAGGTTAAATGAGCTTTCTTTGGAAACGATCCATTTGATTGCCCCTGACAATGACAAAGCAGTATATGTGGGAAAGCTGGATGCCAAAAATCAGATTCAGCTCAGATCCAGAATTGGGTGGAAGATTCCTCTTCAGTGTACTGGCGGCGGAAAATTGATACTTGCCGGCCATAGTAAAGAATGGGTGGAAAACTATTTAAAATATAATCCGCTGAAGCAGTATACAGACAATACAATCATGCATAAGGAGACACTTTACAGAGAATTGGAATTAATACAAAAGCAGGGATATTCGCTGGATAACCGGGAACATAATCCGGATATTGTCTGTATTGCGGCACCGATATTCGGACCAGATGGCAATCTGGCAGGAACCATCGGCATTTCCGCACCAGATTACCGCTTTTCCCCGGAGAGAGCATGTTCCTTCGCAGAAGAAGTAAAACACAGTGCAGCATCAATTACAGAAAAATTACAAGGTTAGGAGGGCATATGGAAGATTTTTCTTATAAGGATGACCGATACAGAAGCTCTGTTGTAGTCAATGGAATAAGTATGGCAGGTCCAAGAGCGCATTTCAGAGGAATGGGACTGTTAAATGAAGAACTGAGCAAACCGTTTATTGGCGTTATTAATACTCATAACGAGATGCATCCCGGGCATGTTCATTTGGATAAAATGGCAGAACAGGTGAAAGCAGGAGTTTTAGAGGCAGGAGGTCTACCGTTCGAGGTAAATACCATTTCAATTTGTGACGGATTTACACAGGGGCACGTTGGGATGTGCAGCGTACTTCCAAGCCGTGAAGTAATTGCGGATTCCATTGAGGTTTACGCCAATGCTCACAGGCTGGACGGTCTTGTGCTTTTAGGTGGGTGTGACAAGATCGTGCCGGCTATGTTGATGGCCATGTTGCGGATCAATATACCAGCTATATTGGTTACTGGCGGACCAATGATGCCAGCCGTATATCAAGGTAAAAGTTATGCGACCTATGAATTGAAGGAAATGGCAGGGAAGCTGGCAAAAGGAGAAATATCAAAGGAAGAGTACGAACAGATGGAAGGGATTATGTCTCCGGGACCTGGCTCCTGCGCCATGATGGGAACGGCCAACAGCATGTCTGTCGCAGCAGAAGCTATGGGACTTACACTGCCGGGCTGTGCCGGTGCTCATGCGGTGTCAGGAAAAAAGAAACGGATTGCCAGGCAGAGTGGAATTGAAATCGTACGTCTTGTAGAGAAACAAATCTGTCCAAGAGATATTGTCAGCCAGGAAATGCTGGAATTGTCAGCAAGAGTATGTGTCAGCGTTGGGGGATCAACCAATATTACACTTCACTATCCGGCAATAGCCAAAGAAGGAAAGCTTCATATGACTGTAAAGGAATTGGGTCTTCTGTCAAAAACCACGCCATACCTGGCTAAGATAAAACCATCGGGAATACACACTATGCTGGATTTTGACGAGGCCGGAGGGGTAGGTGCCGTTTTAAAAGCTTTTTCGGAGATGGTTAACCTTGACCTCATAACGGTAAATGGAAAAACTCACAGACAGAATGCAGAAAGTGTGCAGGTATGGAATCAGGAAATAATCCGGCCGGTTATAAATGCATATGCAAAGGAAGGATCAATTGCCGTACTTCATGGTAATTTAGCTCCAAAAGGCTGCGTAGTCAAACAGAGTGCGGTTGTGGCACAGATGAGAAACCACAGGGGACCTGCGCGCTGCTTTGAGTGTGAGGAAGATGCGGTAACCGCAATTTACAGCGGAATGATCAAGGCAGGAGATGTAATCGTTATACGTAATGAAGGTCCTCAGGGCGGACCGGGAATGCGTGAGATGTTGACAGCGACTGCCGCGCTTGTAGGTATGGGATATTCAGAAACAGTAGCGTTAATAACGGATGGCCGTTTTTCGGGTGCTACGAGGGGACCGTGTATTGGTCACATTTCTCCGGAAACCTCCCAAAGGGGACCAATTGCCGCACTGAAGGATGGTGATATGATCCATATTGATATTGATGAAGGAATTTTGTCTGTTGAACTTTCCAAAAAAGAAATACAGGAGAGATTGGAACGTCTTCCGGAATTTCAATATAAGGTTAAGGAGGGGTATCTTTACCGTTATGCGAGGGATGTGTCTTCTGCGGATGAAGGGGCAATATTAAAGTAAAGTAAGGAGATAGTGGATGAAACTAGTAACATTAGAGGGAATTTCGGCACCAGTGCTCACCCCGTTTTATGAAAATGGTAAGGTGAATACAACAGAGTATACAAGGTTGATTGAATATATAGCTGGAAGTGGAATAAAAGGGATTTTTGTAGGAGGCACCAGCGGAGAATTTGTCAATCTCCGCATAGAAGAGCGTAAAAACCTTTTGCTGGCTGCAAAGGAAGGAGTAAGAAAAGAAACGACTTTGCTGTTTAATGTCACGTCCATGAATGAACAAGAACTTTTTTCTTTGATAGAATGGGCAAAGAAAAAAGGAGCGGATGCAGTTTCAGTGACGGCACCGTATTATCATAAATATGATGAAAAAGCACTGTGCCAATACTTTGAAAAGGTGGCAAATATTGCAGAAGGTTTGCCGGTATATCTTTATAATATGAGCGGCATGACCAACAACCCCATAACTGCCAAAATGTTAAAGGAAGTGTCAGAACGATGTACAAATATATGCGGAATCAAAGACAGCAGTATGGATTTTATGACTCTGCTGAATTATCAGGCAGTGATAGAGCGAGAGGATTTTGAAGTGATTACAGGAAATGATGCCCAGGTTTTATCAGCTCTCTTTGCAGGTGCTGCAGGTGGAATTATTGCCATTGCCAGTGTGTACCCGGAACTGACGCTGGAAATATGGAATGGCTACAGAAATGGTGATTTGGAAGGGGCAAGACGGGCGCAGAAAACGGTTTTACAGATTCGTGAATTGTTCCGTTCCATTATGCCCACGATCACACACAAGGAAGCTTTAAAACTGAAGGGGTTTGATATGGGACCGGCGCGGTTTCCGTTTAGAGATTTGGGGGAAGAAGAGAAACTATGCTTGGAAAAAGGTCTGGAAAAACTAGGAGTGTTTGAAAAGAACTAGGTGGAGGTTAAAAATGATTACAGGGATAGGGTTAATCATTGTCTTTTTTATTGCTATTGCAATTTTGTTGGTAACAATTATTAAATTCAAAGTAAATGCATTTATCGCTTTACTGGTGACAACAGTTGGAACTGGCCTTATGGTGAGAATGCCTGTTGCAGATATTTCTAAAGTAATTGGTGACGGATTCGGTAATACACTGGGGAGCATTGGCGTTATCATTGGTCTTGGTGTTATGCTGGGAAGATTTTTGTATGAATCCGGAGGGATCGAGGTAATCGCAGATACATTTTTAAAAAAATTCAACGGTCAGAAATCCCGGATTGCAGTATCCATGGCAGGATTTATTACTGGGATTCCTGTGTTTGGAGATGTGGTACATATTATGTATGCTCCTATGGTACGGGTGATTTCAAAAAAAACAAAAGTATCAATCGTTTCATTATGTTGTGCGACCGTATGTGCAACGGTTGCTACCGGAGCGATGGTAGTGCCAACTCCCAATCCAATGGCGGTTGCGGAGAATCTGCATCTGGACTATGGTGTGTTTTTCCTTTATGCCGCTCTTGCCGGATTATTTGGTACGCTTGTAGGCGGACTCGGCTATGGGAAATTCTTAGACTGGCAGGATCAGAAAAATCATCACGAATACGCATTTGAAGATATTGAAGATTTTGAAAAAGAAAGTGACAGTGTTGTCGGAATAGATAAAAAACCTGGCTTTGGAGTAGCGGTATCAATTTTAATGGTTCCGATTGTTTTAATCCTTTTTGGAAGTTTTGGACCAATGGTGTTGCAGGAAGGGAGCTTGCTTGTCACACTGCTGGAATTTATAGGCAATAAAAATATAGCTATGTTGATTGGTGTTATTTATGCAGCGTTGATTTCTCTGCCATATTTGAAAAAAACGGTTGGAGAAGTTATGAATGATGCGGCTGGCCAAGTAGGCCTGGTGCTTTTGATTACCGGTTCAGGCGGAGCTTTTGGGAAAATGCTTCAGTCCACAGGAATTGCTGATTTCATTGCTTCTTCTCTGCTGCAGTTTCATATTCCGGTCCTGGTTCTTTGTTTCATTATTTCACAGATACTCCGGTGTGCTCAGGGTTCTACAGGTGTTGCGTTAATTACCACCTCCTCTATGTTTGCACCACTAATTGCAGCGAGCGGTGTATCGCCAGTTCTTTGCGGTATTGCCATTTGTGCCGGAGGAATCGGTTTATCCCTGCCAAATGATTCCGGCTTTTGGGCAATTAACCGTTTTTATAAGATATCGGTAGAAGATACCATCCGTGCATGGACGATCGGTGGTTTTATTACTGGGGTGGCAGCCCTGATATTTGTCTGCATACTATCCATGTTCCAGGCGCATTTGCCAGGATTATTATAAATGTTTAAAGACGGGCACTCCCTATGGAAGCTGCCCGTCTTTTTTTGCAGCCAAATTTAAAAATAAATGGCTATGTTCGCTGAGTCTATATAAGGCTGGCAGTTTCCTTATGTACATTTTTGAATGATAAATTCATAAAAAAGTTTCACACAATTTGCCATTGGACGATTGTTGGCAACTGCCAGATAGATATTTCTATATGCATCCGGATGATTTAGCTTTATCTTTTTTATTTTAAATCCATCAAGCAGTTCCAGATTCGGAACAATTGCAATGCAGTGATCAATACCGGTAGATATGAAACCGGCTATGGTAATTTCTTCATTTAGGAAATTCTGAGTTTGCGGATAACTGCTGCAGTCTTCAAACAGCTTATCAATCACATCCTGAATTTCACCTACTGCATCCGTATATTTTATTAACGGATACTGTATCAGCTGTTCCATTTCAACAGAATCATAACCGGCCAGTGGATGGTTATCTGACACGATACAGATTAGTTCCTGTTTTAAAACAGGAAAGAATGTAATCGTAGGCTCATTGGAAATAAAGGCACACAGACTGATATCAATACCGCCGTTTTTTAATCCGGAAATACTGTCTTGTGTATTATATTGCTTCAAGTTGATCGTAATATTTTTATAACCGGCATTGCGGTTAAAACTCTTAATTAATTCGGGAACAAACTGATAACCCAATACAAATAAAAAGCTCAGATCAACATAACCGGCATCCTTATATGCAAACTGATCTAATAACCGGTTGCCGTGTTCTATTTCTTTAAATCCTTTTGAAATATATGAATTTAACAATTCTCCGTATTTACTGAGTTTTACATTGCGTCCATCCCTTTCAAAAAGTTTAACCCCATATTCCTTTTCCAACGAAGCAATTGCATGACTGAGGCTGGGCTGCGTTATGCAGAGATATTCCGCAGCTTTTGTATAATGCTGAAAACTGGCTAATACGGCAAAGTAATAAAGATTATTAAAATTCAAGTGTTCACCCTCTGACTTTGTTGTTTTAATTAGTATATCAAAAAAAAGGAAAAACTAAAATGAAAATAGAAATAATTACAGTACAAATTCGAACCGGAATTAAAATCTATAGACAATATCAATAAATCATGAGGGCAATTGGCATTAGTTTTTCTAAAAAAGGTATGATATATTGATGATAAATTAAGAAAGGAGGGGAATGGAATGAATTACGAGGAAAAGTTAAATAGTGCGGGCTTTTCGCTCACTGGAAAAGGAGCACCTAATGTCCGGCCATTTGAAAGTGCAGTTCGTACAGGCCAATTGGTTTTTGTCTCAGGACATGCTGCCAGAGTGGACGGAGAGCTGATTCATAAAGGAGTTGCAGGAGCAGATGTTAATGTCCGGCAGGCACAGGAAGCAGCCAGGGCTGCATTTGTCAATTGCCTGAAGGCTGTTAAGGATTTAACAGGGGATTTAGATGAAATCATCAGGATTGTCAATATCAAAGGATATGTTGCAAGCACTCCTGAATTTAAAGATCAGCCTCTTGTTATGAATTCGGTTTCAGATCTTGTGAATCAGGTGTTTGGTGAGGCAGGAAAACACAGCCGTGCAGCTATAGGCGCTGCATCACTTCCGGGGGGAACTTCAGTGGAAGTAGAACTTATTGTAGAAGTAAAATAGCAGACAAATATTGTAGAGGAATGGGAGACAGAAAATGAAAGAAATGTCCAAAGACATGCCGTTGGGAGTAAAACAATTATTAACCACCGTTACACATTTAAAAGAGGATGAAAAGGTTCTTGTTATAACTGATGATAATAAGAGGGAAATTGGAGAACTGGTTTACAAGTATGCAAAAGAATACTTTGAAACAACAATGGTTGTAATGCCGCCCACTGCAGGACACGGTGCAGAGCCGACAGGGGCAATTGCAGCAGCGATGAAACATGTAGACGTTGCATTTGGATGTACAACCATGTCGTTGATGCATAGCCAAGCACGTATTGAAGCTTGTAAAGCAGGAAGACTGCGGTGGGTGGGAGTGCAGGATTATACACTTGATATGTTTGAGACAGGGGGACTGACTGCAGATTTTGATGAAGTTGCCAAGGTAATTAACCGGGTCGCAGAGAAATTTCATGGAGAAACCTTTACCCTTACATCAGAAGGGGGAACCAATCTGGTATGCAGTGTCAAGGGACGTAATGTGGTAATTGATTATGGTACAGCTATTCACCCGGGTTCTGCTGCATTTCCGCCTAATGCTGAGGTCGCATTAGGGCCGGTGGAAGGCACTGCCAATGGAATTATTGTAATTGACGGAAGCATCCCACATCCTCAGCTTAATCTGATTGAAGAACCAATATACTTAGATGTGAAAGATGGTATGATTGTTGCTGTCAGAGGGGGAAGAGAAGCGGACATTTTACGTAAAATATTGGCTGACTATCATGATCCGTCTGTATATAATGTGGGCGAACTCGGTCTTGGGCTTAACGAAAAAAATGTTCTTTGCGGCCATATGGCACCGGATGAAGGTTCTTTTGGAAATCTCCATATTGGAATTGGAAAAAACCTGATGTTTGGCGGACATACCGATTCTCCATTACATATGGATCTGGTAATGAAAAAGATTACCTGTGATATCGACGGACTTGTGATTATGAAAGATGGAGAACTACTGGTGTAAGAAATTCATGTGATCTGAGCCTGTGCAGTCAGTCCAGGCTCAGATATTAAGCTATACGGTTTTAAAGTGGGGTTGTGGTGAGTATGCAGTTATTGTACGGAGTTTATTAAACTTTCAGAGGGGTATTAAACATGAAAAAAACATTGGTATTCTTATTGGTCTTCTTAATGACCCTTTGCCTTAATGCGTGTTCAGAAACTGCGGCTGGCCAGGCAGAAAGCCAAAAACGTATCATAAGTATTGCAACTGTTCAGCCGGAAGATCATCCAATTAGTGTTGGCTTACGGGCTATGAAAAATTACATAAATGAACAGCTTGGTGACGCTGTGGAGGTGAAGATTTATTATAACGGAATAATGGGGGGAAACAGTGAAGCCCTGGAGCTTCTGCAAATGGGGACTTTAAATCTTGTTGCTACCAGTGGAAGCAATTTAGAATCTTTTGACGATACTTATAAAATATTTGGACTTCCATATTTGTTTTATAACGAGGAGAGTTTCCGTAAATGTATGAACGATGAGGAATTTAAAAATCAGATTTATAATTGTACCGCTGATAAAGGGATTCGTGGAGTAGCATGGTTTGCCAATGGGGTGAATAACATTTACGCCTCAAAACCGATTCATACACCAGATGATATTAAAGGACTTAAATTGAGAATTCAATCCAGTGAGGCAAATGTGAAACTGGCTCAGGGATTTGGCGCCGCAGCAGTTGTCATGGCTTATGGAGAAGTGTATACGGCTCTCCAGAACCATGTAATTGACGCAGCTATGAATCCGGAAATGGCTCTGATCAGCATGAAGCATGGAGAGGTTGCAAAATATTATGCCCGTACAGAGCATCAGATTTTTACAGATATGCTGGTGGGCAATACAGCATTTCTGGATTCATTATCTGAAAATGAAAAAATGGTATTGAATGAATCCTTTCACCTTGCTACAAGAGTTGAATGTGAAGAATGGGATAAGCAAATTAATGAATGTATAGTGGAAGCTGAAAAAATGGGAGTTGAATTTATTGAAGTAGATAAGACTCTATTTGAAAATGTACAAAAAAGGGTACGGGAAGAACTGCTCGCTGCAACTCCGGCATTACAGCCGCTTTACGATAGAGTGCAGCAAATACAGGAGGGGAAATAGGGGATGCACACAATTTTAATAATGAAAACATGGTTAAACAGAATCCTTAGCGGTGCTGTAGCATCACTGCTGGTCTTTATGTCGCTGTTGACAATATATCAGGTATTTATGCGTTATATTATGAAAAATCCATCTACCATGTCAGAAGATATCCTCAGCTATTCTTTTGTATGGATTTCCCTCCTTGCGGCAGCCCTGGTATTTGGTGAACGTGATCATATGAATCTTACCTTCTTTCTGGACAAGGGCTCTCCGATTGTAAAATTATTGCTGTCTCTGCTGTCGGAGATTCTGGTTATGGTCATAGCTATAGGGGTCTTACTGACAGGAGGAATCAGCTTTATGAGTGTTGGAGCAATCCAGGTATCGCCCACGTTGGGAATAACTATGGATATCGTTTATGTGATACTGCCTGTCAGCGGCATACTGATCATATTGTTCAACTTGATCAATATGGCTGAGCTTATTGCAGCTTACAGAACAAAGGAGGAGAGGTAAGGTTATGGGAACAGCCGCAGCAGCAAGTATTATAATATTTTCTATTCTTGTGGTTTTGTTATTAGCAGGAGTACCGATCGGCATATCATTATGCGTTGCCTCATTAACAGTTATTGTCCAGTCTTTAGGTTTTAACGGAGCAGCTCCGGCTGCCGCATTAAAGATGTTCCAGGGAATCAACATTTTCACCTTACTGGCGATTCCGTTTTTCATATTGGCAGGAAATATTATGAATAAAGGCGGAATTGCAATTCGTCTGATTAATTTTGCAACTGCCCTGACAGGAAGAATTCCGGGTTCACTGGCGCATACCAACATTGTTGCCAATATGCTTTTTGGTGCCATTTCCGGTTCCGGAACTGCAGCAGCTTCTGCCATGGGGGCAATTATTGGGCCTATTGAGAAAAAAGAAGGATACGATGAAGATTTCTCAGCCGCAGTCAATGTGGCAACGGCGCCCACCGGATTATTGATCCCGCCAAGTACCGGTCTGATTACATATGGTCTTGCCAGTGGCGGAACATCCATAGCAGCGCTGTTTCTTGGCGGTTATATTCCCGGCATTCTGTGGGGACTTAGCTGCATGGTGATTGCATTTGTATATGCAAAGAAACAAAATTTTGTCAGCAAAAAAATAATCACATTTAAAGATTTTATCAATTATACCCTGGATGCCATCCCAAGCCTTTTGCTGATTATTATTGTAATCGGCGGAATTTGTGCCGGTGTATTCACCGCAACAGAAGCATCTGCTGTAGCGGTTCTTTACAGTTTGGTTTTATCCGTCTTTTTTTACAAGACTATCGGTATAAAAGATATTTATTCTATTTTGGTGAGCAGCGGTAAAATGTCAGGCATCATTATGTTTCTGGTAGGCACATCAAATATTATGGCATGGGTGATGTCGTTTACAGGTATTCCAGATGCAATTGCAAGCGGCGTTTTATCAGTTTCTGATAATAAGATTATCATTTTATTTGCCATTAATTTACTTTTACTTTTTGTAGGAACTTTTATGGATCTTACACCTGCAATATTGATTTTTACTCCTATTTTATTACCTGTCTGTCAGCAGTTGGGAATGTCGGCGCTTCATTTTGGTATCATGCTTGTATTTAACCTTTCTATTGGCTGTATTACACCTCCGGTGGGAAACATACTGTTTGTAGGAATAAAAGTAGCCGGAAGAAAGCTGGAAAATGTGATGCCCATATTGCTGAGATTTTATGCAGCTATATTCATAATACTGATGCTGGTGACTTATGTTCCGGGGCTGTCAACTCTGATACCTGGAATGGCTGGATATAAGTAAAAGCATCATAGCATAGCAATCAATGAAATCTTTTTCAAGCTGGTCAGGAATAACTCCTGATCAGCTTTTTCGCCTGCCATCCTTGAGAGGGGGAGCGGGGAGCGCTGTGCCCTGGTCACTGCGAATATCCGATTGACTATTGAAAGTTCGTAAGCATGATGGTATTCTACTCATGAAAATCATTTATACCATACGAGGAGATAAGAATATGGGAATGGACAAACAAATAAACAAGCTGAAGCTGTTGCGGGCAGGAAAAAGTGAAAAGTTTTTTATAAACAGTAAATTTCATGAGAAAATTGAGGAGCAGCCCCTTGGCTTACTCAACCTTCCCACGGGAAAAATTGTTGCAAATGACCCGTTGTGTATTTATGAAACAGAGCCATTTGAAAAAGCTGTCAAGCCCGGTCAATATCCGGTCTTTCTCTATGTGCAGCATATCCAAGATGACCGTCGCGTTGCATTTGCGGAAATACGCTTTACAGAAAGTTCACCTGTTTATTTTGAACCTGCACTCATAAAAGGGCAAGATGCTGAAAAATTAAGTGAAGATGAATATTACGGCTATGGAGTAGACAGCGGAACAGGCGGCTTTATGGACGAGTTGACTTGCGGTGAGTTTACAGCACTCATTGGGACTGTTGATGACGGCATGATTCCGGAACTGGAAAAAGCGTTGGACGACAGCTATGTATACACCTATTCTGCAGCAAATTACAATCTTCCCGGAACAGACAATAATCTGACCGTATTTTCCAGCGGTTATGGGGATGGCTGTTATGCTTCTTATTGGGGATATGATAAAAATCATGAGCTTTGCTGTCTGATTACGGATTTTGATACCATTGATGATGAGGAATGGCATATGTTGGAAAGATGCGGCTGTATATGATATTATTTTAACAATCAAATAAGGAATTATGAGAGGACGAAACAATGGAAGATTATATAATAGAAACAGAACAGCTTGCACTAAGAGAACTAACTATGAACGATTTTAAAGCTTGGCATCAAATATTTTCGGACCAAGAAACAATGCAATATTACCCAAGCGCATTTGATATGGATAAAACAAGAAGTTGGATTGATTGGAGTCTTGAAAACTATAGCAGATATGGCTTCGGATTATGGGCAATTATTTTAAAGGAAACAAACCAGTTCATTGGAGATTGCGGAATTACTATGCAGAATATTCATGGTGATGGCAATTTATTTCCTGAAATCGGCTACCATATTGATAAGCAATTTTGGTGCAAAGGATATGCTTCACAGGCAGCAAAAGCATGTCTGAGGTATGCTTTTGAAAACATGGCTTTTGATGAGATATTTTCTTATCAAAAGTGGACAAATACTCCAGCAAGAAAAGTGGCCGAAAAAATGGGGATGTCATTGCGCGAGGAATATGCAGACGAGAAAAACACAAAGACAAGCGTATATTCCATTACCAGAACGGAATTTAATGCGATGGCATAAAAGATATAAAATCCAAGTATGGGCAATAGATGAACAGCACCTGCTTATTCATATATGAGTTCGATCCGGAAGATTTTGAATTGCAGGATATTATATATCTAAAATGAGACAAGTAGCGATTGCTAAATATACACTTAGTGATTTATTTGCAGCTTTATTTGAAAAAAATGTTGAACTACGAGTTGAAAAAAATCTATGGGATATTTCTGATAGAATTAAAGGAACAACATTAAAGTGGTCAATATGTCGAATGGGATATGCCCAACCGAGAATGTGAGAAATATATGTAGCTCAGTTAAAACTTACAAGACCACTAGCTAAGATATTAAGTTAGTAGTCTTGTCTTTTAATGTACACAAAACCGGTATTTGCTTTTTAATTCTAAGAGGCAGACATTTATGTCTTTGCCTCTTAGAATTTATCCATGAACAAGCATTCCGCATTCTTCACAATATAACCAGGTCGATTTATTACGAATTCTATCAGGTGTTTTAATCCTTCTGGCATTTGCATTATTGTATCCACATATAGGACATACAAATCTTGTTTCACCATACCAGCCTATGTTTTCTAATGCATTTAATCCAGATTCAATAAAAACGAAACACTCATCATTTTTTGTTTGTTTTTCCATAATAATTACTCCTTATAAATCTTTTCAAAAGCAGTATAACATATTCAGAAATAAAAATCAAACATATGTTCGAAAAAGATCTGTGTTATCGATTTGAAGCACTTAGAAAATGCAGTGATTTAATCAAATAGGATTTGTATGCATATTGTGTTAAACAAAGAAATTAGAAAAAGGATTCAGAACGTTTGAAAAAACTGTAAGCTAACCAGGCAAAATAATGTGAGACATAAAAGAATATTGTCCTAATGCTGTGCTTGTTACATTCCATGCAAGTTTTCGCATCGGATATAATAATCGTTAATTTAGATATGTAAGAAATTTATTTACCAAGCACAGGAGTAATTTGGAGGATGAGAATAATAATGTTGAAAATAATTCATAAACCAAATGTAATGGGGAAATGATTTCCCGGAGCTTCAGACATAGAATAAACCTCCAAACTAAGTGATTTTATGAACCGACCCCCAAATGTCAGACCTAACAATCTAACTTATTGGGATCACATCATTATTTTACATCAGCTTGGAGGTTTACACAAATTTTGAGATGTCCGGGGGAGGACAGCAAGTTTGATTTTCCTTATATAACAGGTGTTATAGTACCGATAGTCCCCGTTAAAATGTCACATGATCACAACTGACTGTAATTGATCAATTCCACCGAATAGCTCTCGAACATTTCTTTTGTTTTTCTGCTAACCAGAAAATCCAGTTCTGCAAGGCGCTGCAAATTGTAAGAGGAGGATTGGAGCAGATAAGAATCCACATAAGCGGGATGGCTCATCAGTTCCACATATGGCCTGGAAGAGATATCGTCCATATGATCGTATACATAAGACAGTCCCGGTTCCCCGTGGTATGTGCGGAATTGTATAAAATCCACGTGGGGAAAGCCCGGTATGTCGTGATTTCTCAATGGCAGCCTGTATTTTTCAGCGAGTGTTCTGGCAGCGGCAGCCATAACAGGATTGCTGTCTGTTGTAAATAAGTGAGAGTCCAGATGAGTCGGCTTTTTCCCCATTACCTCTAAAAACCTCTGGTATTGAGCCTCCAGCTCTGTCTGGATATCTTCCAGCAGATAAATATGAGAGGAGGGTAAGTTTCCCGGCTTAATAAACGCTCCGTCTTCTCCGGTCAGGGTGCTCCCTTTGGTAAGAGGCTGCCCAAGGGCGATGTTTAAATGCAGGCCGACTCCCAGAAGGGGGCATTCTTTAGCCAGGGAGGCAGCGTGCCGGAAGCCTGGGGTATTGGTTAAAAGTGTGGTGGAGGTGAGCACCCCATGGAGATGAGCGTCCACGATCCCGTAATTAACAGCCCGGCAATAGCCGAAGTCATCTGCATTTATAATCATTTTACACATAAATACGGTCCTTTCTGTCAGGCCAGCCTGGGCCAGTAGCCTTTGTTTTCTTCAATCAGGCGGTCCAGAATCTTTCTCGCTTTCTTGGCATCTGTAACAGTGCGGTTTAACGTCAGAGCCTGCAGTGCTTTTGTGTAGCTGCCTTCAAAATAAGCTTCGCAGGTCAGGCGTTCATAGGCGTACTGGTTTTCCAGTAATGCTTTATAAAAAACAGAGACAGGTCCGGTGTGGAATGGTTTCGGCCCGCGGCTGCCCAGCAGGCAGGTCACTTCGACAACTGCATCATCCGGAAGGTTTTCAATGATCCCTTCATTTTTAACCATAACAATGTAGTACGCATTTTTATTTAAATAGATGGCTTCCGCTATGGACAGGATCATATCACCGTGAGCTTCATTTTTTACTACATGGATTCCATCCAGGCTGTTTTGGCTGACTGCACGGCGGCATTCGGAAAATACCTGTTTTTCACGGCCATCCATGACTTCATTTGCTCTGGTATAATCCGGATTTAACATGGAAGCCTTGTATTCTGGATAAATATAGTATTGGAGGTAGGTAGAAGGTACATATTCATCAAAATCATGAACCATATCCTTTACCAATGCATAAGTATCCAGCCAGGAAGGATCGCGCTCGGCGGCATCGGCAGGCAGAAACCCTTTATCTTTTATCTGTTCCTTCAGCTGAGGAAGCAGATCCTGGCCATACTGATTGTAAAGATGGGTAAACCATCCGAAATGGTTGAGCCCGAAATAGGTGGGTTCCAGGGATTCGGCGGGCACATCAAGCAGCTTGGAGAAAGAATGAATCAGGTTGATCGGTTGGTCACAGATATTGAGAATCCTATTATCATCAGGGAACTCACGCTGGAGGCCGTAGGCTACGATAGCGGCTGGATTGGTGTAATTTAAGATCCAGGCATTTTGACTGTGTTTACGAACATCCTTTACAATTTCTATCATGTCTTTTAAAGAACGAATCCCATAGGCAAATCCACCGGGGCCGCAGGTTTCCTGACCCAGCACTCCGTATTCCATGGGGATCTTTTCATCCTTTTCCCGCATGTGATATCCGCCTGTACGGATCTGAACCATGACAAAATCCACGGAGTCATAGGCAGTGTCTTTGTTTGTTGTATAAATAACTTTTACTTTGGGAACGTGCAGGCGAAACAGCAGCTGCGCATATTCTCCGATAGGGGCCTGGCGTTCCTCGTTAATATCATAAAGGACCAGTTCTGTGACCGGGAGAGTGTCCATGTGGCGGATAAATGCATTCAATATGCCCGGGGTCCAGGTAGAACCGCCTCCCACGATCGTTATTTTTAACTTATGTTTCATCTTTTTTTAATCCTTTCCTGTATGCTGAGCGTGATACAATGCTTTCACATCTCTTGCAATGCTTTCAACCTTCAAACCGTAGATGACCTGTATTTGATTGGCAGAAGGGCAGACAATGCCTGAAGCGCCGGTTGATTTTAAATTTTGCTCCTGGACCAGTGACTTATCCTTGATGGAAACGCGAAGTCTGGTAAAGCAGTTATTGATCTCACTGATGTTTTCTCTGCCGCCTAAATATTCCAGGATCTGTTCAGCCAGCTTTGTGCCGCTTCCGGAATTCACAAATGCCGTTTCTCCATCTTCTGCATCAGACCCTTCATTTCTTCCGGGAGTGGAAATATTGTATTTTCGGATCAGGTAGGTAAAGCCGTAGTAGTAGATAACCGCCATACCGATTCCGATCAGTACCACAAGGTACCATTTGCTCTGTGCTCCCCGGAAAATACCGAAAATAGTAAAGTCAATCAGTCCTGCCTGTACTCCCCCGACACTGCAATGGAGCAAAGCAGCCGTCATGTAGCCGATTCCTGTCATAATTACATGGAATAAAAAGAGCACCGGTGAGATAAACATAAAGGAAAACTCCAGCGGCTCCGTAACACCTGTCAGGATTGAAGCGGTAACACTTGCAGAGAGCAGTGCCTTGACTCTTTTTTTGTTCTGATCATCAGCACACCGGTACATGGCAAAGGCAGCCGCCGGAAGGCCGAAGATGACGACCAGGGAGTGTCCCTGACCCACATAGCGGGCGCCCATCTGGAATACTTCATTGGGGACCTGGCTGTTTGATGCAATGGCAGTATTAAAAATATTTAATGCGCCCATGACGGTCTGCCCATCAATGGTTGTTGTTCCGCCTACCGGTGTAAAGCGTACTACCTGGTTTAGAATATGATGAAGGCCGGTAGGGATCAAAAGCCTGTTGGCAGCACCGTATACAAATGGCCCGAATACTCCAATGGAGTTGATCCAGCTTCCGATCAGTCCGATGAAGGTGTTGAAGAACGGCCAGATGAAATAAGATGCGATTCCTGCAAATGGAATGGTGATAATGGTAATCAGCGGAACAAAGCGTTTTCCGCCGAAAAAATTAACGGCGCTTGGAAGCGTGATGGTGTAGAACCGGTTATGTAAAGCGGTTACAAGAAGTCCTACCAGAATACCCCCGAATACATTCATGCGGAGTGTGAAATATCCCAGCATGGTCTCATACTTGGCATTTACAATGGTTGCATCCACCTGGGACATCCCCTGTTCCATGAGCGTGCTGATGCTGGTGCTTTCAGCGGTGATGCCCTTTAGTCCCAGAATGTAATTTAACGTGTAATGAAATACAAGGAAGCCCAGGACAGCGGAAAATGCCGCGGTCGGCTTTTCATCCTTTGCCATTCCCATAGCAATGGATATACAGAAAAACAAAGGCAGGTTTCCGAATACCAGTCCGGCCAGCCTACGGATAAAACCAATAAAATTCTGGACGTATACAAGATTTACAAATGTTTCCCCTACAATTGCGCTGTTCTGCATTGCTGCTGCAAGTCCGCTGAATATACCGGCGACTGCAATGGTGGAAATAGGCAGAAGCAGCGATTTCCCGAATTTTTGCCAAAACTCTTTCATTTAAGACCCTCCGTCTCCTTAATATAATGATTTCAATACCGGCATGAAATTATAGCTTTATCATATCGGATTAATTTTGATTTACAAGTGTTTGGAAGTATATTATTATTTATATACGAAAAGTATAATAAAACACATAATGTGTATTATTTCACATCAAGAGAAAAGGGCTCCGGAGGGTGAAAGATGAATTTTTTTGACCAGCTGTCAAACAGGGGAATAAAACTGAATCCTACAGAAGAAAGAATTGTCAATTATTTATTGGAACATTACGGCGCATTGCAGGATTTAAAGATCGCCAAGGTGGCCGAAGAGTTATACCTGTCACCTAATTCTATTGTGAGGCTTTGTAAAAAACTGGGCTATCACGGGTTCAGTGAGCTGAAATATCAGATTATACATGACCGGAAGCAGTATGGAATAGATACTGCTGAACAACAGACGTCTGTTATGGACAGCTTAAAGCAGACACTTGCCATTAATTCGCGGCAGAACATTGAGAAAACGGCAAGATTGATCTATGAAAGCCGCCAGGTGATCTTTTTTGCACTGGGCCTTTCCAGGATCGTGGCTTTGGATCTGGCAAAGAAGCTTGAGCATTTAAATAAGATCATCATTGTCCCTGATGACCGTGATAACTGCATCCTGTATGCCAATAACCTGGTACCTGGACAGATCGCCTTTTTCATCAGTTATTCAGGAAGTACCGATATCATATGTAAGCTCTCTTACATCGCCCAGACCAGGGGAGTTCCCATTGTGACGCTTACAGGAATGAGTCAGAACCCCATTTCCGGCAGCAGTGTGGTAAGCCTGTATGCCTATTTTAGGAAACTGAGCTACAGGGAGGCCGATATTACATCAAGGATTGGTTTTTACCTGGTTACAGAACTGATTTTTGAAGAATATATGAAGGTTTTTCGTTTGGAACAACAGTTAGAGGATGAAATAGATTTAGAGGATATGTAAGAAGCTGCCGGTCATCAGAGCAAGAATACGATATTCATTAATGATACAGTGTAAGGGAGAAATAAATGGCTAAATTATTTTTTAGATACGGGGCAATGGGGAGTTCCAAGACAGCAAACGCACTAATGACCAGATATAATTATATTGAAAAAGGAAAAAACGTTTTGCTTGTAAAACCTGATATAGAAACCAGGGATGGAAAAACGAAGATCAAGTCAAGGATCGGACTGGAAGCAGATTGTATTTTGTGGTCTGAATTCAAAAATTATGGCGATAAGTTATTCAAAGAGTTAGATGCGGTGATTGTAGACGAGGTGCAGTTTCTTTCTGAAGATGATATTGACCGGCTTTCCAATATTGTTGATGAATACCACATTCCGGTTTTTTGCTATGGTCTTAGGATTGATTTTACCTCTCACCTTTTTCCAGGTTCAAAACGTCTGATGGAATTAGCAGATGAAATTGAGGAACTTAAAACAGTTTGCTGGTGCGGCAACAGCGCTAATATGAATGCAAGAATTGATGAAAATGGAAATGTAGTCAGGAAAGGGCAGCAGGTGTCAATGGGTGCCAATGATAAATATGTTTCATTGTGCCGCAAACACTATAAGGAAGGCAAAATAAAACAATGAATTTATAGGAAATACTTATTATCAGCCGGGGCACAGACCCCGGCTAAAAAACAATCACTAAAGAACGTATGTTCGCAACCGAACCATAAGCAAGCGGCAGAATCCCCGGTCAAGGTTCTTCTGCCGCCTCTCATTTAAGATATTATAAATCAAATGTATCAATAAAATGCCAGTCTGCTTTTCCGGTGAAAAAGCCCTGCAGTAAACATCGTAAGCTATCTTAATACGCCGTTTTCATCGGGAGTAAATGTCTTGGCAGCTGTCAGCATGCGCCCGTCCTTTTGAAGATAGTATGTATTACCCTCCAGGGTGAGGAATCCTGTTCTCATAATTCCAGTCTCAGGATCCAGGTAATACCAGTCGCCGTTATGATTTAGCCATCCTGTATACAGTAAACCATTGATATCATAAAAATACCAGTCACTGTCTTTTTTTATCCAGCCGGTCTGCATATCAGGTGTGCCGGAATTTGGGAATACCATGATTTTAGAAACAGTATTATCCTTCGACCACACCAGGCAATTGCGTCCTTTTGATAAGTCATGGACCGTAACAATGTTACGGGTTAAATATGGAAACAGATTGCTTTGATCAGTTACACTGTATTGTTTCCCTGTATCAGAGGTGAGGATGCCGGTCTTCCCGTCTGAGTTTATATTCATAGACGTTACCGTTACGTATTCCGGAACCTGATAGTCGGCCGGGACTTTGCAAAGCACTGTAATGGCATTCGACATGGGCGGCAGACTAAGGGTCATAACCGGGCTGATGTCAGCGTAGATCAATTCTCCTTTCTGTATTTCACCCACGTTTGCAGGATCTCCGCTGACGGAATCTAAAATCCTTGAATCAGAGGAAAGGTTCAGGATGATTTCCTGGTCTGCACCGGCACTGTCTTTCCGAACCACACGGAGTCCGTTTTCGGAAACCCAGGTTACTGTTCCGTAGATGCGTATGGAGCTGGGCAGCGGAGCCGGCTCCTCTGCCTGTGCTATAATCCCACTCACCGGCAGGATTAGTGCCAGGGAGCTGATGCCGGTTAATAAAAGCTTTAAAAATTTGTTCATGTTTTGACCTCCTGCTTTTTATAAGATAAGTATAACAGCAGAATCCAGATTTTGGCATTACAATATGTTTACGATTTACTTAATGAAAATTGCTGTTTTATTTGCTGGTATGATTATGGCAACAGAGTTTAATGCGGCCCTTTAATGGCCAGTATTTCTATTTCCTGCATATTGTAACAGGAAAAGGAGATAATAATCCAAAATTAAGATTGGAGCAATATGGTTTCACAAGTGACGCCATTATAAAAAAATGGAAAAAACATTAGCGTTTCATGATCTTATTATCATTTTGTGCGGCATCGTAATGGGAACAATTGCGCGGATCATCACCCTTCGCATTGATACGCGTCAGAATCCCAGTTATCCTACCGGCGGTTTTATCAGCATTGTAATAGGTATTCTGGCATCCGCATTAGGCTCTGTTGCGATTCCGTCTCTGTTAAACAAAGAATTCACGGCTGTTACCTTCATCGGCTTAGCCATCCAGCATTTCCGGGAGGTGAGAAAAACAGAAAAAGAAAGTCTTGAGGATCTGGAAAAAACAGAGTATTCAAAAAGAGGAGCCGCTTATATTGACGGCATTGCAAAGACCTATGAATCCAGAAATTATTTATCCCTTCTCACATCCCTGTTTGTTGTATTGGTTCTAAGCATTTTATCTTTGGACAATCTCATATGGAATATGGTGGCTGCAGCCGCCAGCGGCTTGTGTATGATTTATATTCTTACAAGGATAACAAAAGGCAAGTGCATTGGTGATATCTGCAACATAAAAGAGGGAAAAATAACCATAGACCATTCAGACCTGCTGGTAGACGGCATGTACGTAACCAATGTGCTGGGAACCCGGAAAAGCCGGGAGTTGTTTTTAGAAGAAGGAATTGGCATTGTCATAGAGCCGAAAAGCAATAAATTCAGAATTACACTTGAGAATTATGGCCAGAGACAGGCCATGCTTTTTGAGGCTACCCGGACCTTTGGCGTAAAGCGGTACAGTTTTACCAGAAAAAGTTATGCTAAAGGAAAGCTGCTGCTGGCCTTTGTGCCGATCATCCGGGATCCTGAAGCCATAATAGATGTGATTAAAAAAACACCGGTATTGGAAAACAGCAGAAAAATCAATACGATTATGGATATTGATATAGGAGGAGGTATCAATGGGACAGAGTAATCCGGAGATATTAGTTTATATAACAGATAACAGAGAAAGGATCATATCAGGCGATCCTTTGACTCTTTACATTCCTGATCCTGAAGAGAGGGAAATTTATCTGACTGATTTGGGAAAGGCACTTCGCGCCAATGTGGTGCAGCTGAAAAACGGTGACCATATATTAATAAGCAGATAGAATATTTTAGGAGGTGACCAATGGAGGCCCAGTTGGGAAAAGATACGGTAAGAAAAGAAGCAAAGGATAAGGTGACCGGCGCAGCAAAATATACAAATGATATGACCGATTATCCTATGCTTTATGCCAGATTATTGACAAGTGTTCATGCTCATGCCCGGATCTTATCCATGGAAACCAGGGAAGCATCTGAAATGCCGGGCGTGATCGCGGTCATCACTGCAAAAGACCATCAGATCATGTGCGGCTCTTTGTTTCGGGACAGGCCTCCTTTAGCCAGGGAAAAGGTGCGTTATTACGGCGAGCCGGTTGCAATTGTTATTGCAGATGATGAAATGCATGCAAAGGCAGCTGCTGGAAAAATAGTGACAGAGTATGAGCCTTTGCCGGTTGTAAATTCTGTGAAAGAGGCGGCCAAAAGAAATCCTGTCATGATTCATGAGGCTCTCATGTCATATACAAAAGTTATTGAAGAAGTTTACCCCGTCAAGGGGACCAATATCTGCCACCATCAAAAAATCAGAAAAGGTGACATGAAAAAAGGCTGGCAGGAGAGCGAGATTGTTGTGGAAGGCAGCTTTTCACTGCCACAGTCTGATCATGCTGCCATGGAGACCAGGGCGGTCCACTGTATGGTCATGCCGGATGACAGTGTGATAATAAAAACCTCATCCCAGTCCCCCTATGAGGTTAAGGAACTGATCAGTAAATATCTTAATATTCCTGAGGGAAAGGTGGTTGTCCAGGTTCCGTTTGTCGGCGGCGGGTTTGGCGGAAAGGCCAGCGTACAGCTGGAGGTGCTTGCAGTGATTGCGGCGATGAATGCAAAGGGTAAATGGATCAACCTGGCAAATACGAGAGAGGAAGATATGGTCACTTCTCCATGTCATCTGGGACTGGAAGGAACAATCAGGCTGGGAGCAAAAAGAAATGGTCAGATCACGGCGGCTGAAATGATTTTCCAGGTAGATTCCGGTGCCTATTCCGATATTTCTCCTAAAATAACAAAAGCCATAGCAGTGGATTGTACCGGACCCTACCTCATGCCAAACATCCAATGCGATTGTTACAGTGTGTATACAAACCATCCGTATATAACCTCTTTCCGCGGGTTCGGACATGAGGCTCATACCTTTTGTCTGGAAAGAATGATGGATAAGCTGGCGGCCGAGGCAGGGCTGGATCCTTTTCAATTAAGGCTTTTAAACCTGGTCCATGCCGGTAATTTAACTCCGACCCAGGTCAAGATCACTGCCAGTAATACAGGCAATCCTGCAGAATGCCTTGAGAGACTGAAAACCATCATTAACTGGAAGGAAGGGGCGCGTATAGAGGAAGGGAGTGGTTTGGTCAGGGCAAAAGGGATCAGCTGTCTGATCAAGACCTCCGATACTCCTACGGATGCAGGCGCAAGCGCTGTCTTGACCTTTAATTCTGATGGGAGCATTAACCTGGATTGCGGCGCCGCTGAAATCGGTCCTGGGATGAAGACAACGGCAGCGCAGCTGCTGGCGGAAAAAATGAAAATGAGCATCAATGACGTTTATGTAAAGCTGGATGTAAATACCCAGTCAACACCGTATTTATGGAAAACAGTCGCCAGCATGACTACCCTTTTAGTGGGGCGTGCCGTGTTGAATGCAGCTGACGATGCCTTATCCCAGCTGCTGAGCTTGGCATCAATTGCCCTGCGTTGTCCGCCTGAGGATCTGGATTTTGAGAATAAAATGATTTATGCAAAACATGATCCCGGGCTTTATATCATGTTCAAAGATCTGGTCAAGGGTTATATGTATTCCAATGGCAATGCCGTCAAAGGGCCTGTTATCGGACGGGGCAGCTATGTCATGAATCATCTTACACCATTAAATGAGGCCTCTGGAAAGGGAGTGCCCGGCCAGAGCTGGACCGTCGGCGCCCAGGCCGTTGAAATTGAATATGATACCAGGCAGCATACCTACCGGCTTTTAAAAGCGGCTACCGTAATCGACGCGGGTAAGGTTATTAACCCCAAAACTGCAAGGGGGGTGATAATGGGCGGCATGTGCATGGGATTGGGATTAGGTACCAGCGAAGATTTCATTTACAATGAAAATGGAATTGTAGAAGATACAAGTTTCCGCACCTATAAAATGATCCGTTACGGGGAGAACCCGGAATATCTGGTCGATTTTGTAGAGACACCCCAAATTGATGCGCCTTACGGCGCCAGGGGCATTGCAGAGCACGGTATTATTGGAATACCTGCCGCACTGGCTAACGCCGTATCATTGGCAGCTGAGATAGATGTAAACCGTCTTCCCATTACGCCTGAATTCATATGGAGGGAAAGGTCTAAATTATGATACCTTTTGATTTTGATTATTATAAACCGGAAAGCATGGAAGAGGCATTCGGCTGCTATGGTGATTTGCTGTTAAATAACAAAAAACCTCTTTATTATGGAGGCGGCACGGAAATCATCTCCATGGCCAGGGTGAATAGCATACAATTTGATGCAGTCATTGATCTAAAAGGAATACCTGAATGCAGCCAGCTTGAGGTCAGCGGCGGGAAATTAAAAATCGGGGCGGCACAAACCCTTACGAATATTGCGGAATACAATGCATTTCCCCTGCTGTCCGAAACCATAAAACGAATTGCAGACCACACGATCCAGGGGAAAATCACCATTGGCGGAAATCTGGCCGGAACAATCAAGTATCGGGAATCGGCTTTGCCGCTTATGCTCAGTAAGTGTTCCCTCCAGGTAATGACCCAGGGCGGGGTGGTCCAGCTGCCGTTTTTACAGGCATTTAAGGGAAAATTGCAGTTAAAAAAAGGTGAATTTCTGGTATCCATATCCATAGAAGAGGACAATTTGAATTTGCCATACAATCATGTGAAAAGAACCAAAATAGAGAAAATAGATTACCCGCTGATTACCATGACGGCTTTGAAAGATAAAAAAGCAGTAAAGGCGGCGATTTCCGGATATGGGGATAATCCTATCATCTTGTCCGAAAGGATCATAAACCATAAATTATATAACACGGAACAGAAGATTAAAAAGATCATTCATTTAGCCCACAATGATTGTAAGGGCGATTTATCAGGAAGCAGGGAGTATAGAGAATTTGTATTAAAAAACATGCTGCAGGAAATGTTTGAAAATTTTGAAAAGATCGGATGATGTTTTCAGGAATTGAGGATTTGTATGTATTTATCAGGAAACAGTGTGATAGTTCTTAATGTAAATGGGGAAGAAAAATCCGTGATGGTCAAGCCGGCCCACACTCTGCTTCATGTTCTTCGGGAAGAGTTATCTTTAACCGGGGCAAAAAGCGGCTGTGAGAACGGGGATTGTGGTGCTTGCACGGTGCTGGTTGACGATATGCCCGTCAAATCCTGCCTGATGCTGGCAGCAGAGGCGGTGGGTCATAAAATAACCACAATAGAGGGTCTGAGCAATGCTCCCATACAGGATGCATTTATAAGAAACTGGGGATTTCAATGCGGTTATTGTACATCAGGGTTTCTCATGGTCTGCCATGCCTTGGCCAAGCACGTTCCAAACGCCGATGATCCTATCATAGAGGAATGGCTGCAATCCAACCTATGCAGATGCACCGGTTATGAAGAAATTGAAAATGCCGTAAAATCAATATTATTGGGAAATTACAATTGAAAAAACCGGGTCAGTATCCGGAATACAATATTAAAAAAGAAATTATTTTATGACGGAATTTCGACAAAACAATGTTTATTTATGTAATTCACATCTTGTCTGGTCATCCCATACAATAAAATATAACTATGTGAAGAGGTATATGATATGGGATGTTTTAATTCTAGGTCTTGTGGTTGTAAGTGCAATAATAATTGCAACAACTGTAATAATAACTGTAACAATAGATGCCGTAGCAGCTGCAGCAGCGATCCTTGTGCAGAAGCAAAGAGAGAGGCTTATTGTGCAGGTTTCAGAGATGGATGCAATGATCCTTGCTGCAGAGGCAACAAAAGATAAGTGCGGCTGTTAACAGGAAGAGCGGGTATCCGATATTGGGTACCCGCTCTTTTAAAAGATTCTTCCATATTTTGATGGTATTTCTGCAATGGACGGCTGCAGGAAAAAGGTTACTGTCAATGTGTTTTTAAATTCACGAATTGCAGGATCATTTGTTTTATGATATTATGATTCCAAAGTTTACCAGTAAATTTTATAAAGCTGCAAGAGAGGAAACAATGCTTATGGGAAATAAAAAAGGTATTATGGCTGAGTTTAAAGAATTTGTTTTGCGCGGAAATGTGGTGGATCTGGCAGTGGGCGTTATTATCGGTGCCGCCTTTCAGGCAATTGTCAATTCCCTGGTCAAGGACATCATATCTCCTCTGATTGGAGTAATTACCGGTGGAGTGGACTTCTCCAATAAATTCGCGCTTCTGTACAGCGCTCCTGATGGTGCGGATGTTTCGACCCTCCAGGCTGCACAGGCTCTTGGACCGGTGTTTGCTTATGGTTCCTTTATTACTGCCGTTATCAACTTTTTTATCATGGCTGTGGTTATCTTCTTCATGATAAAGGTGATTAATTCTCTGCGGGGAAAGAAGCAGCAGGCAGAGCCGGCTGCTCCTGTGGACAAGGAGTGCCCATTTTGCTACACGCGGGTCAATATAAATGCCACCCGCTGCCCCAACTGTACAAGCCAGCTGGGAACCCAGCAGGAAGCAGTGCAGCAGGATTAAAGGAAAAGAAAAAGTGTTTTCTGAAAGAAACCAACGTTTATCTGTTGGTTTCTTTTGTTTAAGGAAGGTCAGGCTTGACAAGCTGAACCTGTAAGTTATAAGAGCATGGATACCCGCTGCAACAGTCGGTATACATCCAATTGTCCAAATCCCCATATATTGTTGGGGTAATGATAGGCAGCATTTCTCTGCGCCCCTCTAATTAGCATACGGGTGACCTGTTCCCCTGAGATATAGGTTAAATTTCCTTTGCCCTGGGTCCACTCAAAAATGATGGCCGCAGCGCCGGCTGCAATGGCTGCAGAAGCGCCGGTGCCGGTTAAGGTACCGTATTGGTTTTCCGGAATTGCACAGGGGATCTGATAACCGGGAGCTGCAATATCCGGTTTAACCAGGCCGCTTCTTGTGTAACCCCTTCCTGATTCGTCCAGAATATTGGATGTCTGCTGGTTATAGGCGGTGACAGTGAGAGTGCGCCTGGAATTGCCGGGAGAGGTTATGGTTGTATCCGGATTGGGATTTAAGAAAAAGGTCCCATTTGATATCAAGTCACCGCTAGGCAGCCAGGAATCATATGAAAAGGGTTCATTTTCCGTGCTTTGTACGCGGAAGTACCAGGTTCCGGGCAGGGGATTCTCAAACCGCAGTAAAATCAGCTGATCACCGCTTTCTCTTTCAAAGGCCATGTTGTTTACCCAGACAATGCTTTGGCTGTGCTGGAAAACAAACTTTTGGCATTCATCAAAGGAGGGACTGACAAATGGGATCATTTCCCGGTTTGGTGCGGAAATTTCAATAGAAACCCTTCCGGGAATGTGGACCCAGAGCTCCATGGAAAACTGTCTGTCAACTCCTGCTATATTCAGCTGGAAGTCATTAAAATAGGGCGTGGAAAGTGTCTGGTTAAAATAATGCCTGCTGCTGTTTCCTTCGTTCCCGGCAGATATGGAAACGCCCAGGTCCGGCTGCTGAACCAGGCTTTCCAAATAGGTGCTTAAAACTCCCCTTCCGTCATGGCTGCCCTGGCTGCTGCCCAAAGCAATGCATATGACAATCGGACGCTTCAGCCGCTGGCTTATGCCGGTCAAATAGCGGATTCCAAGTACAATGTCAGATTCCTGGAAGCATAGTTTGTCTTCCGGAACAGAAAATATCATCTTAAGATTTGCCTTGGCTTCTTTTAGTTTCACGACGGCAAGTTCCGCGCTTGGAACAATGCCGCTAAAAGCCGGTTCCCTGCTGGGAGTGCCTGCGGCAATGCTTGCTATGGCTGTACCATGGCCGATGGTATCAGTTGTAGGAACAACGGTAAGAGGATCTTCATAATGGAGCGCATCATTTATGGCAGATTTTGTATATTCCGTACCATAGGTAAATCCCCGTGGAGGCGTTCCATCCTGTATGGTCTGATCCCATATGGAAATGATCCGGCTTGTTTTATCATTATTCATAAATGCAGGATGCCGGTAATCAATGCCAGTGTCTATGATGCCGATAATTACTCCCTGCCCCCATAAGCTGTATTCTCCATTTGCCATGGTGCTTTCCATATCGGGTATTTGGGGACCGAATTCAGAAGTGGGGGTATAAAGGGAGGGGAAAATATGATAAGGATTTTGTCCGAGATCACACGGCTGCATGTTGTGTTTGGATATATGCAGCAGAGAAAACCTGTCATTGAGGACTGTGATATCATTACCGACTCCAACGGTTGGAACCACTAAATTACTGATAATCATATCATAATAATTATTGTCCAGTATTTTTTCCATAATTAAGTCTCCCTGATAAGATCTAGTTAAAACGTATGATACATTTTATGCGGCAATATTCCTGATATGAGCGTTGTTCCCATACATTTGTCCGCTCATTTCCATTTATATGACTAAAGCTGCTTGTGATGAATGAGAACATATGTGCGATTTTTTTCTTATGCTCATAATAGGAATTAAATTGCATAAAATATATCATATGTGCCAGTAGTATAGACAGGGAGGCCTGACCATGCAAAAAATATTGGATGATAGCTATTATGACCTGATTATTAGTAACGTTATGATTCCAACATATGATACCGGAGATAATATAACACATTTGAATTTAAGGCATTCTTTGGCTCATATTCCTAATGATTCAGTGAATCCCTGTGACTTGGGAGTTTATCCATACAATGCATTTCCTTCCATACTTACCCTCAGTTCCACTGTCAGCCTTGAAAAATCCGGTATCGGAACGGTTCAAAGAAATCCTTATCTGGCCTTATTCGGGCGTGGAGTTATTGTGGCGGTCATTGATACGGGAATTGATTACCAGCATCAGGCGTTTTTATATAATGACGGAACGACCCGCATCCTTTCCCTGTGGGATCAGACCATACAGGATGGCGATCCGCCGGAGGGCTTTACATATGGTACGGAATACACCAGGGAGCATATAAATGTGGCGTTAAGGTCGGAAAATCCCCTGTCCATAATCCCTTCGGTGGATACCAATGGCCACGGGACCGCAATTGCAAGTGTAATTGCAGGGAAGCCCAGTCTGGAGCAGTCCTTCAGCGGTGTTGTACCGGAATCCGATTTGCTGGTGGTGAAACTAAAGCCGGCAAAGAACAGCTTAAAAAGGATCTTTTTTGTTTCTGAAGATATTGAATGCTATCAGGAGTCCGATCTGATCATTGGGATCAGCTATGTGACTTCGGTCGCCCAAAGACTGAACCGCCCCATTGCCATATGCATTGCAATGGGAACAAACCAGTCAAGCCATGACGGGCGGGGGGCCACCAGCTTTATTACCAATTATCTGGCACAACAGCCTCAGACAGGGATAACAATCAGCACCGGCAATGAAGCAAACAAGCGCAGACATTATTTTAACAGCACAGCTGCGGAGCCCTTCCTCAATGACTTTGAGATGAGAGTCGGGGAAAATGACAAACTGTTTGCCATTGAGCTATGGCCCTTTGCACCTGCAAGACTGTCTATAGAAATAACGGCTCCAAACAGGGAGACAACGGGGCAGGTTTTTCCGGCACTGGGGGAGTGCAGAAGATTTTCATTTGTATTCAATCAGGGCATTGTGTGGGTCAATAATTATATTTTTGAAGAAGAGACCGGGGACCAGCTGATATTGATGCGTTTTCAAGATCCCCTTCCCGGAATCTGGACGATTCGTGTGCAGAATCTGGATAATGGACCATTCGCTTTTCACGCATGGCTGCCTTCAGGAGACTTAATTTCAGAGGAGACCTTTTTTATAAATTCCAATCCGGACACAACCATAACTTCCCCGGGAAATGCAACCAATCCCCTGACAGTTACCGCTTACAATCAATTTAATAATACCACATTGCCTGAATCCGGGAGAGGTTATACAAGGACCGGATTTATTAAACCGGATATTTCAGCGCCGGGATTTGAGCTTACCTGTGCGGTACCGGGAAACCAGTATGGAAGCATAACGGGAAGCGGATCTGCAGCAGCCCAGGCAGCAGGTGTTGTTGCCATGGTCTTTGAATGGGCAATTCCCAGAGGAAATTATACCAATATTACCGGAAACGATGTGAACCGCCTGCTCATACGGGGAGCGGAGCGCAGCAGCAGTAATACTTATCCCAACAATATCTGGGGATATGGCCAGATCGAAATCAACAGTCTGTTTGAAAGGCTTACGAATATTTAAAGGGGACAAAAGATCTGTGTATCTTCCTTATTCTGTTAAAAACAGGACATACCGCAGCTCGTTTTTATTTTATGATTGAGGTTATTGAGGACATCAGATATAATAAAAATACTGGCGTTAAGCCTGCACTGAATTTAAAAACGTTTTGGTTCGCCGGCATGATCCGGCTTTCAGGAAAGGCACAAAATAACAGGATACAGGAAAGAGGAGAAGGAATGGAAGATAGGAAAACCAACGGTTTGGAAGCGCTTGAAAAAGCGTCTGAAATCAGCGGATTCAAATGGTATATTTTTGATATGATTCATGAGGGACTGGAACAGGATGGAATTGAAAAAAGTCAATTCAGCCTGGATAAAGAGGAACCGGCTGCAGTCTGTTTCCTCGTAGGAGATGGAAGTCTGATGGTTTGCGGCAAAGCCGGAGAGGACTCCAGGCAGCACGATGATTTTTATCATGCTGTCTGTGATTTTTTTAACAGGATCTATGAAGATGAGGAAAAGGCAGAGAACGCGGTGACGCGTTTCCTCATAAGGACTCTTGATTTGCCCGCCCTGATGAAAATGCCCAGCCGTTCCATGCTGAAGGATCAGATTTGCAGATGCAGGGAGGAGATAAATGACCTGGAAGAAAAGATAAAAAAGGAGCCGTTAAAAAAATCGGAAGCAATGCTTTCCCTAAACCGGATCTATTTAAAAGGCTTAAACGATAAATTAAAAAAACATTATGGGGAAACAGAATAAGATAAAATAATCTTTGTTTTATGTGAATAAAACATCTGGATCAGGTCATAATAGGATTATACCAAAGATGAGTGAATACTTATCCTCCCCTTTTTAATGAGAGAAGTCCCATAAACCGGTGTTTATATGGCTTCTCTCATTTTTTGTGCCATGGGCCGGGGCGGGAAGACGGCAAGTGGCTTGCAGGTTGAAAAATTCAGGCAGATTTTTAAAATTAAACAGAACATATGTTTGCATTTGCGGATTGTTTGTGTTATAATGTAAATAGGCAAGTGGACGAATACACTAAGACGTTCCAGCCAGGAACAAGAAATTTTAATTAGAACCACTGTGACGTGGTTTTAATTTTTAACTATTAAACGAACGTTTGTTCTGATGCGAAAGGAGACTCGCGTATGATGATCACAAGAAATAACTTAAATGAAATATTGTTTGAAAACCAGGATGCAAGGCTGTTGATAGAACGTGTAGTTTCATATACGCAAGCGACCTTATACTATTACCATGACATTGAGATCACAGTAGAAAAGGCGTTGGATATCTACAACCGGGCGATGAGAGCAGAAGAGGAAGATTCTTCTTATTGTGTATCGTTCCTGGATTTTTCCAGGAAGGGCTGTAATTCTTTGTATTCAGGAAGTCTTTGCTGAATGGCTCTTTGGACATGAATTTCACCGGCAATATTGGAAACGGCAGGGGCTTAAGGTAACAGCCCCTGCCGTGATTCGTCTTATCAGGAATTTTCATATGAAATTAAAACAATTCAAAACAGGATGAAATGATAAAAAATATTGACATAAATAATATAATTATGTATAATTCAAATAATTTCATGGGCGAAATGCCGATAAATTAAGACGAAACAAGAAAAACAATATTAAAAGGAGAGGAAGAAATGAAAAAAAGAGTATTAGCTTTAGGTGCGGCGGCCTGTCTTGTTATTGGATCCCTGGCAGGATGTGGTTTTACCGGTTCAACCGGCAGTCCTACGACCGGAGGATCTTCTCAGAGTACGGCTCCAAGCGAATCTGTTTCTGACAAAGAGGCTGCTCCGGCAGCAGGCGGTCAGGTGCTCAGCGTATACGCCAATGCTGAGATCAAGACTCTGGTACAGTGGGCAGCTTCCGATAACCAGTCTTCCAAGGTAAACAATAATGCATTTGAAGGCCTGCTTCGCCTGGATGAGAATCATGAGGCACAGCCTGCCCTGGCGGAAAGCTATGATATTTCCGATGATAAGCTTACATACACCTTTCATTTAAGAGACGGCCTGCAATGGAGCGACGGAACTCCATTGACAGCAAAGGATTTTGTGTTCTCCTGGTTAAAGCAGATGAGTGCGGAGGCCACCAATGGTTACAGCTTCATTATGACGGATTATATTGTAAACGGTGCCGAGTATAACGAAAGCAAAGTCAAAGCGGAAGAAGTGGGAGTAAAGGCCCTTGACGACAAGACTTTCCAGGTGACCTTAAAAGCGCCTACTCCTTATTTTGCCCGTTTAACAGTTCTTTGCCAGTTCTTCCCGTTAAATGAGGAATATGTTACCTCAAAGGGCGATCAGTATGGGTTAAGTGCGGAAAATATGATTTACTGCGGTCCTTACGTTATTACCAGCTATGATCCGGCAGTAGGGGCTACCTTAAAGAAGAATGAAAAGTACTGGGATGCGGCAAATGTAAAGATTGAGAATGCACAGGTAAGAGTTATGAAGGACGCTTCCTCAGCTCTTAACGCTTATCTGGCAAATGAGCTGAGCCAGGTAAACCTTGATTCTTCCAATGTGGCCGCTTACCAGAATGATCCGGAATTCAGTTCTAAAAGCGAGTTCAGAACCGAATATCTGCAGTTTTCTTTAAGTAATCCGGTTATGGCCAACAAAAATATCCGCAGGGCTGTTTCCATGGCCATTGACCGCGAGACTTTGGTTAAGGCAATTCTGTCAGATGGTTCTGCCCCCAGCGTCGGTCTGGTTGCGGAAGGCATGTATGGAAACGAAAGCAAAAGCTTCCGCGAGTTAAATGGAAATATATGTCCATTTAATCCGGAAGAGGCAAAGAAATACTGGGAAGAAGGCTGCAAGGAATTGGGACAGACTCCTGCTCTGACTTTGCTGGTGAGAGATGATTCTGTAACAAAAGCGGTTGCAACCTACATACAGAGTGAATTGAGTAAGAATTTGGGCATTGATCTTGTGATCGATACCAAGACGGTTCAGGCAAGAAACGAATTAATGGATAATGATAATTACATGTTTGCATCCACCGCCTGGGGAGCTGATTATGACGATGCCATGACCTACCTTGATTTGTGGACCAACGGAACTCCTTACCGCGGTTCCTATGTGAATGAAAAATATAATAAGCTGATTGATGACGCGAGAGTCGAAACGGATGACGCCAAGCGTCTTGATATGCTGCTGCAGGCGGAGAAGCTTCTGGTTGACGAAGATATGATCGTTGCTCCTTTGTATCACAGAGGTTCAGCAACCCTTACAAAGTCCAATGTGAAAGGCTTGATCAGCCATCCTTTCGGACCGGATGTGGAATTTAAATATGCTTATTTTGAGTAAGCCGCGGCGGACAGGGGTTCGCCCTGACTAACGGAATGCGGAAAATGAGAAGAGCCGTCCTTCCTTTTCAAAATTGGAAAAGGGCGGCTCTTTTTAAAATCTCATGAGAATATGAATGCAAAGGAGGACACAGCATGATAAAATATATCTGCAAGCGACTGGTTTATCTGGCGCTGACATTATGGGTCATTGTGACAGCGACTTTTTTTCTGATGAAGAAGCTGCCTGGCTCTCCTTTTGATGCGGAACGCTTTAATCTGATGTCCGTTCAGCAGCAGCAGACCATTTTAAAGCAGTATGGACTGAATGAGTCCCTCCCCCGGCAGTATGTAAAGTATATGGGAAATATTCTGCACGGGGATTTCGGAACATCTTTTACCTATACCGGACAAAAGGTTTCTACCGTAATCGGGGGAAGGATCGGTCCCTCTGCTCTTATCGGCCTCCAGGCAGTGTTAATCGGACTGGCTGTGGGCCTTACATTGGGAATTATTGCGGCGTGGAGGCATAACAGCGGAATCGATTATTTTACCATGATCGTGGCCGTGCTGGGAGTCTCTGTGCCTAATTTTGTGGCTGCGGCTCTTTTGCAGTACTATGTGGCCTTAAAGTGGGGAATTTTGCCCGTTGGTTTCTGGACCGACTGGAAATGTTCGGTTCTGCCGTCCATTGCCCTGTCCTTTTCCGCCACGGCCATGGTGGCCCGGTTTATCAGGACAGAGATGCTGGAAGTGCTGGAGCAGGATTATATCGTCACCGCCAAAGCAAAAGGGCTTAGTCCGATGAAGGTGCTCATGCGCCATGCGGTAAGAAACTCCATCATCCCGGTGGTTACCATTCTGGGTCCCATTGTGGTAAATCTGCTGACAGGATCTCTGGCAGTTGAAAATATTTATACCATTCCGGGAATCGGCAGTTTATTTGTAGACAGTATTAAGGCTAATGACTATTCCACGATCATGGGAATCACGATTTTTTACAGCGCCTTCTATATTTTTGTGGTGCTGATCGTTGATATCGCTTATTCCTTCATTGATCCCAGGATCCGTCTGGCAGCCGGTAAGGAGGGTTAAGCATGGATGAATTATTTGTAAAGGCATATGTGGATGAATCGGAGAAAGAACATATTGCCCGCCCCAATTTAACAGCCCTCCAGGATGGCTGGCTTCGTTTGAAAAAGAATAAGGCGGCTGTCGTCTGTTTGTTTGCTTTGATCGCAATCGGGCTTCTGGCAGTGCTGGCACCGGAGTTTTCTGGATATTCCTATAAGGAAACCAATTATGATATCATTTACCAGACTCCTTCCATGGCGCATTTGTTTGGAACAGACCAGTTCGGACGTGACCTCTGGGTCAGAACGTGGATGGGAACACGTATATCCCTTCTCATTGCATTTGTGGCGGCTCTTCTGGATCTGACGGTGGGAGTGGCTTATGGAGCGGTTTCCGCTTTGACCGGCGGGAGGGTGGATGCTGTTATGCAGCGGATCATTGAAGTGCTGGTGGGCATTCCTCATCTGATCATCGTGATCCTTTTGATGATGGTCATGCCGGCCGGTATCTGGACGATTGTCGTGGCCCTTTCCATTACCGGCTGGGTGAATATGGCCCGCCTTGTCCGGGGATCCATTTTAAAGCTTAAAAACCAGGAATTTGTTCTGGCGGCCCGGGTGCTGGGGACCAGTACTTCCGGGATCATCTGGAAACATCTGATACCAAATACGGTTGGGGTCATTGTCATTAATGCCATGTTTACCATTCCCTCAGCCATATTTACGGAGGCATTTTTAAGCTTTATCGGAATTGGCATGCAGGAGCCGAAAGCATCTTTAGGTGTTTTGATCAACAACGGATACCAGGTGCTTCGTAATTTTCCTCATGTACTGATCTTCCCGGCCATTGTGATCGTCTTGATCATGGTGTGCTTCAGCATTCTTGGAGACGGCCTTCGGGATGCTCTTGATCCAAGAATGAGAAAGTAGGTGAAGCGTGGTGAACAGATTATTAGAAGTCAATCAGTTACAGGTACATATAAAGACACAGCATGGCGTGGTCCAGGCGGTACGGGGGATAAGCTTTTATCTGGATGAGCAGGAAACTCTGGCAATCGTGGGAGAGTCCGGCTCCGGTAAATCCATTTCCGTAAAAAGCATTATGGGACTGCTTCCGAAGAATGGAAAAATCGTAGGCGGCACCATTTTATTGGAAGGCAAAGACCTTGCAAAATACAGTGAACGTCAGATGCAGACGGTGCGGGGATCAGATATTTCCATGATATTCCAGGATCCAATGACTTCTTTAAACCCAACAATGACCATTGGAAAGCAGATCGTGGAAATATTAAAAGAGCATCGGAAGGATATGACAAAAGCGCAGATGAAGGAGCGGGCTCTTGAGCTGATCTCTTTGGTTGGAATATCCAATCCGGAGGCCAGGTTCAGCCAGTATCCTCACCAGCTTTCCGGAGGCATGAGGCAGAGAGTCGTGATCGCAGTGGCTTTGGCCTGTGATCCCAAGATTTTAATTGCAGATGAGCCGACAACGGCCTTGGATGTGACCATACAGGCTCAGATCCTGGATCTGATGAAGGATCTGCAGAAGAAAATCAAGACCTCCATTATTATTATCACTCATAATCTGGGGGTTGTGGCCAATATTGCGGACCGGGTCGCAGTTATGTACGGAGGCCAGCTGGTGGAGAACGCCGGTGTGCGTGAGTTGTTTTACCAGACCAGCCATCCCTATACAAAAGGGCTTTTGGCTTCCATACCAAAGGCTTCCCATAAAGGAAATGAGCTGACGGCCATTCCGGGAACGCCGCCGGATCTGATGGATCCGCCCAAGGGCTGCCCCTTTGCAGCCAGATGCACAAAGACCATGGAGGTCTGCAGACAGTATCCGCCGGAGGATATGGCCTGCGGCGAGGGGCATCACGCCCGCTGCTGGCTTCTTGATGAGCGGGCAAAGGCTCTCAGGGAATAGGAGGAAATCATTATGTCGGCAGAAAAGAGACCATTATTAGAAGTAAAGCACTTGAAGAAATATTTCCATGTGGGAAAAAATCAGATTCTAAAAGCGGTGGATGATGTCAGCCTGGAGATTTATAAAGGAGAGACCCTTGGCCTGGTAGGAGAGAGCGGCTGCGGAAAGTCAACCTTCGGCAGGACTGTGATCCAGCTGTATGAGCCAACGGAAGGCAGCGTCCTGTATGATGGAAGGAAAATTGACAGCAGTTTACCGGCGGCAGACCGTCATGGATTTACCAGAAAAGTGCAGATGATTTTTCAGGATCCCTATGCATCCTTAAATCCCAGGATGAAGGTCATAGATATTGTTGGGGAAGGAATTGATGCTCATGGAATCTTAAGCGGGCAGGAGCGGAGAAAGAAAGTGATGGAGCTTCTGGAAACAGTAGGGCTTTCTGAAGAGCATGCAAACCGGTTCCCTCACGAATTTTCCGGAGGACAGCGTCAGCGCGTGGGCATTGCCAGGGCATTGGCTGTTGATCCGGAGTTTGTGATCTGTGATGAACCCATTTCTGCCCTGGATGTTTCCATTCAGGCGCAGGTGATTAACTTGCTGAAAGAGCTGCAGGAAAAGAGAGGACTTACTTATCTGTTTATCGCCCATGACCTTTCCATGGTTAAGCACATCAGTGACCGGATTGGAGTCATGTATCTGGGGGCAATGGTGGAGCTGACGGACAGTGAAACCCTCTTTGAAGATCCGGTCCATCCCTATACCCAGGCATTGCTTTCCGCAATTCCCATCCCTGATCCTGATGTGGAAAAGAGCCGCAGCCGGATCATGCTGGAAGGGAGTCTGCCAAATCCTGTTAATTTGAAGGACGGCTGCCGTTTTGCTTCCCGCTGTCCTTATGCAGAAGAGCTGTGCCGGGAAAAAACACCGGATATGAAAGAAGTAAGGCCAGGACATTTTGCTGCTTGCCATAAAGCAACGCAGTATGCAGGCAATAAAAAATAGATTGTTAGGAGAAAACGATGAAGGACTATATCTTGGAGGTCTGTGTGGATTCTGTAGAATCTGCCAAGGCGGCGGTACGGGGAGGAGCAGACAGGCTGGAGCTGTGCACAAATCTGGTGATCGGGGGGACGACTCCCGGTGTAAGCCAGTTTAAGCAGATTCGCAAAGCCTGTGATATTCCCATCAATGTGCTGATTCGGCCCCGTTATGGAGATTTTTTATATACGGATCATGAATTTCAGATGATCTCAGAGGATGCGCAGATGTTTCGGGACCTTGGTGCAGATGGAATTGTTGTGGGTTTTTTAAAGCCGGATGGGGATCTTGACATGGAACGGCTGAAGGTTTTAAAAGAAAAGACAGGTGCGGGAAGCATGACCCTGCACAGGGCCTTTGATGTATGCAGGGATCCTTACAGAAGCTTAAGAGAGGCTATGGAAGCGGGTGTGGATACGATCCTGACCTCCGGGCAGCAGAATACCTGTATGGAAGGAAAAGAGCTTTTAGGGGCGCTGATCGGGCAGGCAGACGGCAGGATCGACATCATGGCTGGAAGCGGGGTCAATGTGGAGGCCATTGCCAGCCTGATGGATGAGATAGGCGCCCGGTGCTTTCACATGTCAGGCAAAACGATTGTGGACAGCGGCATGACCTACCGGAAAGAACATGTAAATATGGGCATACCGGGGATTGGGGAGTATGATATTTTTCGTACCGAGGAGGAACAGATACGCCGGGCAAAGAAGCTGATGGAGGAAAAGGCATGTTTACGGAAGAACGTTTAGACAGGATTTTACAGATCCTACAGGATCAGGGTATGGTGAAGGTAAAGGATTTAAGTGCCCTTTTCCAGGTAACAGAGGACTGCATACGAAAGGATTTAAAAAATCTGGAAAATGCCGGAAAGCTGAAACGGACCTATGGCGGAGCCTTATTATCCCAGGATTATCCCTTGAAACGGGATGTAATTGACCGGAGGGATACGAATATTGAGAAAAAGAAATTGATTGCCCAGAAGGCGTTTGACCTTATTGGGAGCAATGAAACCATATTTCTGGATATTTCTACCACAAATATTATGGTGGCCGAACTGCTTGCCAAATCCCACAAGCGGCTGACCGTGGTGACCAATATGATCGACATTATGCAGACCCTGGCTGTAAATCCCAATATCACAGCCATAGGCACCGGAGGGATCATGTACCGCACGGTAAACGGCTTTATGGGGGCAGCTGCTATTGAGATCATCAAGCAGTACAGCTTTGACCGGGCCTTTGTCGGGACCTGCGGCCTGGATCTTACGGATAATTCCATCACCACCTTAGGTGTGGAGGATGGCTTGACAAAGAGAGCGGCCATTGCCAGCAGCAGGCATAAATATCTGGTAATGGAAAAGGATAAATTCTATTTTAATGATTCCTATAAATTTGCTCATTTTGATGATATTGACGGGATCATCACGGATTCCATGCCTGATGAGGCTACGGCCAGTAAGCTTTACTCTGCGGGAGTTACTATTCTGTAGCCTTTGCCGGAGCAGCTGAGGAAGAAAATAATCAATTGATTTCGAAAAGGAGAGTTTTGTGATGTTTTCAGAACATTTGCAAAGATATGCCCAGGAAAAGTATGACCTAAGACTTCCCTTTCTGGCAGGTCTTAGGGAAGAAGTCGAGAAAGCTATGGAATGCTGTACTCCAAGGGAACAGGTGCTCATGAAGTTTTTATATGGAACCATGCCGGTACGGGATGCCGGAGAGTACGATTTTGACCTGTTTCTTGGATTTGTAAGGCATTCCATCATGGTTTATGAACAAATGGAATGGTGTCAGGAGATTCCGGAAGATATTTTCCTCCATCATATTTTATATTACAGGATCAATACGGAAAACATTGAAGACTGCCGCAGGTTTTTCTATGACAGGCTGATTGACCGGATCAGAGGGCTTTCCGTCAGGGAAGCAGTTCTGGAAATCAATTACTGGTGTGCAGAAAACGGAACCTATGAGGCTTCCGACAACAGGACCATATCTCCTATAACTGTTTATAAATCCGGAAAGGGCAGATGCGGAGAGGAATCCACTTTTGCTGTAACGGCTTTCCGGAGCGTGGGGATCCCTGCCAGACAGGTGTATACGCCCAGATGGGCCCATTGTGATGATAATCATGCATGGGTCGAAGTTTTTGTAGAAGGAAAGTGGCACTTTCTTGGAGCCTGCGAGCCGGAAGAAGTGCTGGATAAGGGGTGGTTTACCAATGCTTCCTCCAGAGCACTTCTGGTGCACACCAGAACCTTTTCCGATTATTCCGGCGATTCAGAAACAGAATGTCTGGGGCAGGATGATTTATTGGTTTATTATAACGGAACTCCAACCTACGCCCTGACCAGGTCTTATGAAATCCAGGTGCTTGATGAGGATAGGAAACCAATAGAAAATGTTCATGTCTCTTTTGAAATTCTCAACATGGCGGAATACTGCAGTGTGGTAAACTTATATACAGGCAGAAATGGAAAAGTTTCCATTACCATGGGACTTGGAGATGTTCATGTCCGTGCAATGAAGGATGGATTGTTTTGTGAAGCGTGGATTTCCCCGGAAGACCGGAATGGAAGTGTGCTGGTGTTACAGAAAGAAAGGGGGAGATCCGGAACGGATGTCTGGACAGATGCAGACGTCAAAGCTCCAAAGGATTACCCCATGAATCCGGTGACGCTTACCAGGGAACAAAAGGAGAGAAACAGAAAGCGGATTCAAGAGGCAAACCAGATGCGGGAAAGCAGGATTGCAGGATACTTTAAAGAGGAAGAAGCTTCCGAATATCCGGAGGAAACAGAGATCCTGCGGTTATCTGCCGGTAACTTTGACGAGATTTATAAATTTCTTTCCAAGGACCGGAATCCGGACCGTAAGGCAATGCTTCACAGCCTGACGGCAAAGGATTATAAGGATGTAAGGGCGGATATCCTGGAAAACCATCTGGCATGGGCAGCTCCTTACCGTAAGAAGTGGGAGGAGAATGGAAATCCGGATATTTATGTAAAATATATTCTCTGTCCAAGGATTCTGCTGGAAGAAATGACGGATTACCGGGGCTTTATTGATGGCTCCTTTAATGAGAAAGAAAAGGACGGGTTCAGGAAAAACCCTGGAACTATTTGGGAATACGTGAAACAGCATATTGGTTTTGAACAAAAACTGGATTACAAGACGATTTGTTCCACACCTGTAGGAAGTCTTAGGCTTTTACAGAGCAATCCCCTTAGCAAGAAGATACTGTTTGTTGCCATCTGCCGGACTTTGGGTATTCCATCCCGTATGAATCCGGTGAATTTAGAGGCGGAAGTTTATGAGGCTGGAAAATTTGTATCAATATCAGGAGCTGAGGAGATAATAGAAAACAGGACTGAAGAGTCAGGAAAGCTGGTACTTTACGGGGAAAGTGACAGCCTGTGGACCTATTACCAGACATGGACCATCGGAAGGCTGAAAGAGGGACAGTTTATAACCCTGGATTACACTGGCGTGAAGTTTTCCGACGGCGTTTTAAAACTGGAATTAGAGCCTGGAATTTACCGTTTGATCACCTCTGTCCGCCTTCCAAACGGAAACCAGAACGCCAGCGAGTATGTCTTTGAGCTGTCAAAGGATGAAGAAAAGACTGTGAATATGCGCTTAAGGGCCGGAAGCCTTGATGATATGCTGGTCGACAACATGTTGGATGATTTTGACGTGACTATGACAGATGAAAGCGGAATAGAGGAGACAGTTCCGGCATCGGTACTCATGGAGGGAAGAGCCAATATTCTGGCCATTCTGTCAGAGGGACAGGAGCCTACAGAGCACGTTCTTAACGAAATGCTGGAGCAAAAAGACGCTTTAAATTCTCTGGATGCCAGGATCATTTTCCTGCTGCAAGGAGAAACGGCATTAAAGAACCGCACCGTAAATAGGGTTTTGGAAGCAATACCAGGAATCAAGGCAGGGTACATAAGCTTTGATGATACGGTGGAGCCCCTGGCCCGGAAAATGTATGTGGATCCGGAAAAACTGCCGCTTTTGATCGTTACGGACCCTGGTTTAAGGGCAATTTACGGCTGCAGCGGCTACAATGTGGGAAGCGTGGATCTGATGATAAAACTTCTGGGCATAAGCAGGAACCGGCTGTAAGGCGGCAAAGGCCCCTGGAGAGAACCGGTGAGTTGCCTTTCCTGTGATTTGACTGCGGAGAATTACAAAATCAGAAAAAACATTTTGCAAAATAGATAAAGATGTTATATACTGTTTGTTGGAGTACTATCAGAAGTCAATTACCCTGCAGCAGGCGATGGGGAATTTGACTGCGTGGGCAGTCGCTAAGGTCAAGATAGATTGACTTTGGCTCGTTACTTTCACGAGAATAACAGACAAAAGGATGGTTTGAACATGGCTATTTTAGAAAATTGGAGAAATCTGGCATACGGCGATGGGCTGGATGATAAAGGAAAAGAAGAATTATGGACCGAGTATTTCAAAGTAGAAAAAGGAATCTATGAGCATATTCTTTCCAAACCAGAAGAAGCAGTTGAGGGAACGGTCGAAGAACTGGCAAAGAGATATGGAACCGATGTCCAGACGATGACCGGATTTTTAGATGGAATCAATGAAAGCTTAAAGGGATATGAAAATCCTATTGAAACCATGGATGAACAGACTGTGGTAAAAATAGAGATCGACCCGGAAAAGCTGTATTATAATATGGTAGAAGCTAAGGCAGAGTGGCTGTACAGCCTTCCTCAGTGGGATGAAATACTGACGGAAGAGAAGAAAAAAGAACTCTACAAAAAGCAGAAAGCTTCCGGAACCATTGTGAAAGGTGCAAAGGTCGGAAGAAACGATCCATGTCCATGTGGCAGCGGCAAGAAGTATAAAAAGTGCTGCGGATCCAACCTGTAATCAAACGTTGCTTTGGCGGCAGGATAAAGAGACAGAAAGGCAGGTACCTCTTTATGAGTTACCTGCTTTGTTTTTAGGGCGTAAAACACCCTTCGGGCATACCTTTATGCCCAAAGTACATGGGCAGGAAAGAGGAAACACCCTTCGGGCATACCTTTATGCCCAAAGTACATGGCAGGAAAGAGGAAATTGTGAATGGAAGCGTACACTAGCTTTGCTGAGGTCTATGACCGGTTTATGGACAATATCCCATATAGGGACTGGTGTGAATACGTGACCGGTCTGCTGAATGAATATGGGATCAGAGATGGGCTGATTCTTGACTTGGGCTGCGGAACTGGAAGCCTTACGGAGCTTCTTGCGGACCGGGGATATGACATGATCGGGGTGGACAGCTCCGGAGATATGCTGCAGATAGCCATGGAAAAGCGGGAAAAGTCAGAAAAAGACATCCTTTATCTTATGCAGGATATGAGAGAATTTGAACTTTACGGAACGGTACGGGCCGTTATAAGCATCTGTGATTGTATGAACTACATCCTGGAATTTGAGGATATGACGGAAGTTTTCCGGCTGGTAAATAATTATCTGGATCCGGGAGGAATTTTTATATTCGATCTGAACACAATTTATAAATATGAAACTCTTATGGGAGATTCCACCATTGCGGAGGACCGGGAGGAATGCAGCTTTATCTGGGATAATTATTATGATAAGGAATCCGGGATCAATGAATACAATCTCGCCCTGTTCATCAGGCAGGAGGAAGATGTATACCGGAAATATACGGAAAATCATTTCCAGAGAGCGTATTCTCTTGATGAGGTAAAAATGGCAATGAAAGAAGCAGGCATGGATTTTGTAGCCGCTTTTGATGCTTTTACAAAAGCTCCCGTAAAGGAAAACAGTGAGAGAATCTATATCATAGCAAGAGAATGCGGAAAGGAATGATAAGATGACTGATTATATTGTCAGAGCCACGGCAGGAGATCATCAGATCCGTGCCTTTGCGGCTACTACCAGAGAACTGGTGGAGCATGCAAGACAGGCTCATAATACAAGCCCTGTAGCTACGGCTGCTTTAGGCAGATTGCTGACTGCAGGAAGCATGATGGGTATCATGATGAAGGGGGAAGATGATTTACTGACCATAAAGATTCAGGGAAGCGGCCCTATTGAAGGCCTTACGGTGACTGCTGATTCAAAGGGAGATGTAAAAGGCTATGTTTACAATCCCGGCGTCATGCTTCCTCCCAGTCCTGCAGGAAAGCTGGACGTAGGAGGTGCGGTAGGAGAGGGAGTCTTAAGCGTTATTAAGGATATTGGCATGAAAGAGCCTTATGTGGGACAGACCATATTGGTAGGCGGAGAGATTGCAGAAGACTTAACTTATTATTATGCCGCTTCGGAGCAGACACCGTCATCAGTGGCACTGGGTGTTTTAATGAATAAGGACAACACAGTGAAACAGGCCGGCGGCTTTATTATCCAGCTATTGCCGGGGGCGTCTGAAACGGTCATTGAAAGCCTGGAGAAAAAGCTGGGAGAGATTACCTCCATTACAGAGCTTCTGGATCAGGGAAATACACCGGAAATGATCCTTGAGCACATTCTGGGAGAGTTTGGTCTGGAAATGATGGAGCAGGTACCCACCCGTTTTTACTGCAACTGCGATAAGGCCAGGGTGGAAAAAGCTTTGGTCAGCATAGGGAAAAAGGAACTTCAGGAAATGATCGACGAAGGAAATACCATTGAAGTGAACTGCCATTTCTGCAATAAAAATTATGATTTTACGGTGGAAGATTTAAAAAGACTTCATGAAAGATCATAAGAAAACCATATTAAACTCCGTCAAAAAGAGCCATCCAACCGGATGGCTCTAATCGTAATCATGTGAAACAATATAACTTCTTCCTATATATTGAAAAAGGTACACTGATGAGTCAATGATTATATTTTGATAACGTTTGTAGCCTGTGGTCCCTTAGCTCCGTCTACCACATCGAACTCTACAGCAGCGCCTTCATCTAAGGACTTGAAGCCGTCCATATTAAGACCTGAGTAGTGAACAAATACATCGTTACCCTGTTCGTCGGAAATAAATCCGTAACCCTTTTGGTTATTAAACCACTTAACTGTACCTTTCATTGATGATACCTCCAAAATGAATAAAAAAAATTGTACTGTTACAGGATATCTGTAACCTCCCTAAGAATAGCATAAAAAGGGAAAGGTGTCAAACATTTTCCGCTTTAAAAAGAAAGAAATCTCTATGGCAAATTTAAGGGAAAATGAGTGGTAAAACCAGAGAAATTTGTGGTAAAATGGGAAAAGATTCTTTTGTAAGGATGAGAAGGGGAAAGAAATGAAGTTTATGAATTTCTGGGGGCATTTTTGCACCATTAATATACACAAAGCCAGGGTCATGAAAAACTGTTTTCGAGTGGGCCTTATAAAGCAGGGACTGCTTCACGATTTATCAAAATACAGTCCGGAAGAATTCATACCTGGTGTTCTTTATTATCAGGGGACCAGAAGTCCCAACGCTGCGGAAAGAGAGGACAAGGGCTATTCAAGGGCCTGGCTCCATCACAAGGGCCGCAACAAGCATCATTATGAATACTGGATCGATTTTACCACGGACATGTCGGAGGGACTGGTAGGCCATAAGATGCCATTAAATTATGTCATTGAGATGATGATGGACCGGATCGCCGCATCGAAAACCTATAAGGGAAAGGATTACACCGATGCATCACCCTGGGAATATTATATGCACGCAAAAAACTACATGGTCATTGCCCCGGAAACGAGAAAATTGTTGGAAAGACTTCTTCTCATGCTGAAAAACCAGGGAGAAAAAAAGACATTTTCTTACATCAGGTATTTGTTGAAAAAAGGGGATTATCCGGAAGAGAAAAAGTGAATTTAAAGGTGAAGCTTTCCTTGGGGAGACTGAAAAAAGTAAAGACCTCCCCTAAGGCATTCCGGAAATTGCGGGAAATGCTTCAGTCATTACCGGCACATGGTATCCAGCAGATGACGGATATAAAGGCAAAGCTTTTCTTCATCTTCAAAGAAATCCGGTTCATAGGAAACATATGTGATTTTATCTTTGAAATCCATTTGGAGGCAGGGAGTCCACAGGGGCGAAAACTGGGGGAGGTAGCAGCCGTCCCTGCGGGTGTAGCAGGTCTTGGCCGTGGCCTTGATCCGGGCTTCCTTATCCACGTATTCCGCTACGCTTTTGTGAATGGCCTTATCTTCATAGATCAGATAATAGTAATTTTTATAGTCCGGATAAAAATATTTTAATTCCCCTTCATAAAGATCAACGGTTACGGTCAGGCATTCCCCTTCTGCTTCCAGGAATACCAGGGAATTGGATTTTGAGAATCCAACGGGAACGGCAAAACCATTTTTGCAGGTAAGCCGTACGGAGTGGAACTCCCGGCCAAAGATGTCCTCCCGGCATACCAGCTCCTGGTGTTCCAGGGAGAAGCCATGCTCCAGAAAGTCCGGATAATTTAATATAGGAAGAATCAGGGGCATTCCTTTTAAATCATCTTCATTATGTAATATTAAAAGATCAAATAAATATTTATCATGGGTAATAAGATAGTCCCTGTAAACCTCGATCAGCTGACCGCCGGAATAAAGATCCTTCCGCTCCACTTTTAAGAATTCCTCAATGGCCTTTTGCTTCATGGAAGGAAGTCCGAGAAGCCCCCGGTAGGGACGTATTTTTTTATAAATATCCAGGCTTTTTACGCCGGAAAAATCATAAATCATGCCGTGGGCAAGACAGCGTTTTAAAAGATAGGGGATATCGAAACCGTCCCCGTTAAAATGTATGATTGTTGTAAAATCCTTTAGGAATTTAAAAAAGGTTTCTAACAGTTCTTTTTCCGAATCCAGAGTATCTGCAAACCATTGGACCAGGTTCCAGCAGCCCTTCCGGTAGTAAACGCATCCAATGAGATAAAGGGTAGAATATTCCCCGGAGAAGCCTGTGGTTTCAATATCAAAGAACAGAAGATCTTCCCGTCTTCCGATCCGGTCAAAGGGATATGTTTCATGAAATGCAATGGTATTCTGTAAAGTGATCATGAATGATACCGCCCTTTCCTTATTACGGTCTTTGTCTTTGGAAATAAAGGCATACCCGTGTGGTATTTCCTTCCTCAACACTCAATATTATAGCGGAAAGGAGCCGGTCCGTCAACGGAAACAGAATATTTGTTCGACTATGCGCTTGCATAACAACAGGCAGTATGCTATGATAAATGCCGTAGGTAAGATTTTCCTGGATTACAGTCAGAAGGAGACAGAGGTCGTGATTTCTTTTATAAAAGGGCCGTTGGTTGAAATATTTGAAGATACCGTTGTAATAGAAAGCGGGAATATGGGATTTGAAATACATGTTCCCTTATCAGTGTTAGAAAAGCTGCCGGGAATCGGTACTGAGACAAAACTGTATACATATTTTCAGGTGAGAGAGGATGCCATGTGCCTCTACGGTTTTTTAAACCGTCAGGATCTGCAGATGTTTAAGCAGCTTATAAGTGTAAACGGGATAGGTCCCAAGGGAGCGTTAGGCGTTCTTTCTGCCCTTAAGCCGGATGATTTAAGAAAGGCCATTGTTTCAGGAGATGCCAAGGCTATTTCCAAGGCGCCGGGGGTGGGAGCAAAGACTGCCCAAAGGATCATTCTGGATTTAAAGGATAAAATTGATATGGCTGAAGTCCTTCCTCCCGGATTTGCGGAACCAGGAAACGGAGCCGTTTTGGCCGGCGGAGTGGCCGGGGAGGCCATGGAAGCGCTGGCAGCTTTGGGATATTCTGCAGCCGAGGCGGGCCGGGCAGTCCGTCAGGTGGAAGTGACGGAGTCCATGACAGTGGAAGATGTGCTTAAGGCGTCTTTAAAGCATTTGGCATTTATATAGAATAACGGGTAAAACAAAGATGGAACGTAGAATTATAACCACAGAGGTAACAGAAGAAGATAAAAGGATTGAGCCGAACTTAAGGCCAATGTGTCTGGCTGAGTACATTGGGCAGGAAAAGATACGGACCAATTTAAAAGTGTATATTGATGCTGCTAAGGCCAGAGGGGAATCCCTGGACCACGTTTTATTTTACGGGCCTCCCGGTCTGGGAAAGACCACTCTTTCAGGGATCATTGCCAATGAAATGGGAGTTAATATGAAGGTTACTTCAGGGCCTGCAATCGAAAAACCGGGGGAAATGGCTGCCATACTGAACAATCTCCAGGAAGGCGATGTGCTGTTTGTAGATGAGATCCACCGCTTAAACCGTCAGGTGGAAGAGGTGCTGTATCCGGCCATGGAGGATTTTGCCATTGATATCATGCTGGGAAAGGATTCTTCAGCCAGGTCCATAAGGCTGGACCTTCCCAAATTCACTTTGGTGGGAGCAACTACCAGGGCAGGGCTTTTGACTGCCCCTTTAAGAGACAGGTTCGGCGTAGTGCAGAAGCTGGAATTTTACACGCCTCAGGAGCTGAAGATCATTGTCTGCCGTTCTGCCAAAGTCCTTCAGGTGGAAATTGAGGAAGAGGGAGCTGCAGAAATTGCCAAACGTTCCAGAGGAACCCCCAGACTTGCCAACCGACTGTTAAAGAGAGTGAGGGATTTCGCCCAGGTGAAATACGATGGCATCATTACAAAGGAAGTGGCGGATTTTGCCCTTGACATCCTGGATGTGGATAAGTTTGGCCTGGATTATAATGACCGGGCGATCCTGACCACAATGATTGAGAAGTTTGCCGGCGGTCCCGTAGGGCTGGATACCCTGGCCGCTTCCCTGGGAGAGGATGCCGGCACTCTGGAAGATGTTTATGAGCCTTATCTTCTGATGAACGGATTTATAAACCGCACCTCCAGAGGGCGTGTTGCAACGGAACGGGCGTATGAGCATCTTGGAATACCTGTATGTCCATAGGGCTTTCCTATCTGTGTAAAATATGTTATAGTAAAAAAGAGCAAACCATAACAGGGAGAGAACAGAATGGATTCCAAACGCAATACAGAAGTTTTGATAGATGGCAAGATTTATGCATTGGGCGGTAGCGAAGAAGAAAGCTATATCCAGCGCCTGGCCAGTTACATCAATGAGATGATCATGACTTTAAAGCATCAGGCAGGGTTCACGAAGCAAAGCGCAGAATACCAGAATATCATGATCCAGTTAAATATGGCAGATGATTACTTTAAAGCCAGAGAGCAGATCGCCAGACTGGAGCAGCAGAAGGCGGAAATGGAAAAGGAGACCTATAGCTTAAAGCATGAGCTTGTGGCCACCCAGATGAAGCTTGAATCGGCAAGGATGGAACTGGCGGAAGCCAGGAAATCTGCGGATTCCGGTAAGAAGGAATAACTCAGGAGGGGATGTTGGGCGGCTGGACCGTAACATCCTCTCTTTCATCAATATAGGAAATCAGGAGGAACATGTGAAAAAAGCAGTTGAGGTTCTTGCTCCGGCAGGATCATTTGAAAGTATGAAGGCAGCGGTAGCGGCAGGTGCCGATGCGGTCTATATGGGCGGAAGCCGGTTTGGAGCGAGGGCTTTTGCAGAAAATCCTGAAGAGGACAAGCTGCTGGAAGCCATTGATTACATCCATCTTCATGGGCGGAAGCTGTACTTAACCGTTAATACGCTGATGAAGGAGCAGGAGATAGAGGAGCTTTATGATTATCTTGTTCCATATTTCAGGCATGGCCTGGATGCGGTTATTGTACAGGATATGGGAACCTTTGCTTTTATTCGGGAACATTTTCCGGGACTTCCCATTCATGCCAGCACGCAGATGACCATTACCGGCGCTTACGGGGCTAAAATTTTAAAGGACCTGGGAGCAGAACGGGTGGTCACTGCCAGGGAATTGTCTTTAAAGGAAATAAAAAATATCAGGGATCAGATGGATGTGGAGATTGAAAGCTTTGTACACGGCGCGTTGTGCTACTGCTATTCCGGCCAGTGCCTGTTCAGCAGCCTCATTGGAGGACGAAGCGGGAACAGGGGGCGATGCGCTCAGACCTGCCGTCTGCCCTATGAGGTGAAACGGGAAGGACAGGCTCTTGGAGGAAAGGATGACCGCTATAGTCTCAGCCTTAAGGATTTAAACACCCTGGATATCCTTCCGGACCTGATAGAGGCCGGAGTCTATTCCCTGAAAATTGAAGGAAGGATGAAAAGTCCCAGATATACGGCCGGAGTGGTAAGCATTTACCGCAAATACACGGACCTTTATCTGACCCAGGGAAGAGAAGGCTATCAGGTGGAAGAACAGGATAAGAAGGCTCTTCTGGATCTGTTTGACAGGGGCGGCCAGACTGAGGGATACTATAAGCGGCAAAATGGGCGGGATATGGTAGTCTGGAAGGAAAAGCCTGCTTTTCGGGAGGGCAACCAGCAGCTGTTGAATTATCTTGATAAGAATTTTGTGGAAAAACAGGTGAGGGAGCCTGTGTTGGGAACCGCTCTTTTTGAAGAAGGGAAGAATGCTTCCTTGGTGTTAAATGCCTGCGGCCATCATGCCGCTGTCACCGGGGAGTTGGTCCAGATTGCCCAGAATCAGCCTGCCACTGAGGAAAAGGTGAGAAAGCAGCTGGATAAGACGGGAAATACGCCCTTTTATTTTGAAAGCCTTGATATTAAGATAAAAGGAAATGTATTCTTGCCGGTTCAGGCTCTTAATGACTTACGCAGGCGCGGGCTGGAAGCTTTGGAAAATGAGATTCTCAGAGCTTACAGAAAGGATGGGCAGGAAGTACCGGTAAAAGCCTGTGATAAAGCTGGTTACAGCCCAAAAGCGGCTTTGGAAGGTCCGGAGCTTACGGTTTCTCTGGAGAGGCCGGATTGCCTTGATGTGGCAGTATCCAGCTCTGATGTGAAAAGAATTTATATTGATGCTGCGGAATTTAAGCCGGAATTGTGGAAGGATTCTGTAGAATCTTGCCATAGAGCAGGAAAGGAGTGCATGCTTACCATGCCTCATATCTTCCGGACTCTGGCAAAACAGTTTTTTGATAAATATTTAACGGAACTTAAGGCTGCTGAATTTGACGGGTTTTTGATCCGTTCTCTGGAGGAGACCGGTTATTTAAAGGAAAAGGGAATCAGGGGACGCCTGATATTTGACTTTGGCATGTATGGAATGAACAATTATGCCCAGAAAATGCTAAAGAAGCTGGGAGCGGATGAGCTTACCTGGCCGGTAGAATTAAACAGCCGGGAATTGGGAAAACTAAAAGTTCCGGGAGAGCTGCTGGTATATGGCCGCCTTCCCATGATGGTGACTGCCCAGTGTCTTCATCAGGGACTGGAGCGGTGTGACAGGACTCCGGTTGTTCTTACATTAAAGGACCGTATGGGAAAAATTTTTCCGGTAAAAAACCACTGTGCGTTCTGCTACAATTCTATCTATAATTCGGCCCCGGTATCTCTCCTGGGTCTCCAGGAGGCTGTGAAGGGTTTATCTCCTTCTAACCTGCGGCTTCAGTTCACTACGGAGAATAAAGCACAGACAAAATCGGTGATACAAAGCTTTTCTGACGGATTCCTTCATGAAAGAGAAGCAAAGTTACCCTTTGAAGAGTTCACGAGAGGTCATTTCAAACGCGGTGTAGAGTAGGTGGCATATGATTAATCTGATTATTGATATCTCCAGATATCTGATGATACTGTTGATTGCATTATACACATATTTGAATTTCCGTTTTTTTTCGCTTCCGGATGAAATCAGGAAAAAGAAAATTTACAGGCGGCAGAACTTTGACATGTTTCTCATTCATCTGCTGGCTTATCTGGTCATCTGGCTGGAGACAAAGGATGAACGGATGCTGGTGTTTTACGTGGCCCAGGTGGTGTTTTTTTTCACTTACCTGTTTTTGTACAGGCTGATTTACCGCAATGCATCCAGATTGCTGGTCAATAATATGTGCATGCTTCTTACCGTAGGCTTTATCATGCTGACCAGACTTTCTTTTGACCGGTCGATCAAGCAGTTTGTTATCGTTGCCTCGGCAGCCCTGGTAACCTTTGTGATCCCCTTTGTCATTGACAGGGTATGGCAGCTGAGCAGGATCCCATGGGTCTACGGGATCGTAGGGCTTCTCCTTCTGGGAATCGTATGTGTTACCGGGTCCAGCAGCTACGGCGCCCAGCTTTCCCTGGAGATTGGCGGCTATTCCTTCCAGCCTTCGGAATTTGTAAAGATCAGCTATGTCTTTTTTATAGCTACCATGTTTTACCGGTCTGCCAGCATTCGGACGATCCTTATTGTAACCGCAGCTGCAGCTCTTCATGTACTCATTCTGGTGGCTTCCAGGGATCTTGGAAGCGCCCTCATTTTCTTTATCACCTATGTATTCATGCTTTTTGTGGCAACGGGAAAATGGCGGTATCTTCTGGCCGGGGCAGGAGGCGGAGCATTGGCAGCCATGCTGGCCTTTCAACTGTTCAGCCATGTAAGGACCAGAGTGTCGGCATGGATAAATCCCTGGGAAGATATTGCGGGAAAGGGATACCAGATCACCCAGTCTTTGTTTGCCATTGGAACCGGGGGCTGGTTTGGCATGGGACTTTACCGGGGAATGCCAAGAAAGATTCCGGTGGTGGAAAAGGATTTCATATTTTCCGCTGTTTCGGAAGAGCTGGGAGGCATCTTTGCCCTGTGTGTTCTTCTCATCTGCCTTGGCTGCTTTTTACAGTTCATGATGATCGCCAGCCAGATGCAGGCGGTGTTTTATAAGCTGATTGCATTTGGTCTTGGAACCATTTATATCATTCAGGTATTTTTGACCGTAGGTGGGGTGACAAAGTTCATTCCTTCCACAGGAGTGACGCTTCCCCTGGTCAGCTATGGGGGAAGCTCTATATTAAGCACCTTTATCATTTTTGGGATAATCCAGGGACTCTATATACTCAAACGCAATGAAGAGGAAGAAGAAAAATATGAAGGCTAATCCAAATCCAAAAGCAAATCACCATATCCTGATGCTCACCTATGGGGTCGTACTGCTTTTTGTAGGGCTTGGGATTTATTTCGGCTACTTTCTTTTGGTAGGAAGCGATAATGTGATCAACAATTCCTATAACGCCAGGCTTGACAGCTTTGCCGACCGGGTGGTGCGGGGGGAGATTTACAGCAATGACGGCAGAGTCCTTGCCAGAACAGAGGTGGATGGAGAAGGGAATGAGACAAGGGTATATCCTTATGATTCCCTGTTTGCCCATGTGGTGGGATATTCCACCAATGGGAAGACCGGTCTGGAGGCACTGTCCAATTTCTATCTGCTTACCAGTCATGTAAATCTCATAGAGCAGGTGGTAAATGAATTGTCAACCGTAAAAAATCCCGGCGACAGCGTTTTCTCTACCCTTGATGTGGATCTTCAGAAAACGGCTTATGACGCTTTGGGAAAGCGGAAAGGGGCGGTGATTGTGATGGAACCGGATACAGGCAAGATCCTTGCCATGGTGTCTAAGCCGGATTACAATCCCAACACCCTGGCTGCTGACTGGAGTCAGCTGGTGGCTGAGGATAACACCTCGGGACAGCTGTTAAACCGCGCCACCCAGGGACTTTATCCTCCAGGGTCCACCTTTAAGCTGGTGACTGCCCTGGAATATATGAGGGAAAATCCGTCCAGTTACAGGGATTACACCTTTGACTGCAGCGGGGTTTATCAAAATGGAGAATATACCATCCGGTGTTATCACGGGACAGCCCATGGGCATCAGAATCTGGAGCAGGCATTTGCAAATTCCTGTAACGGAGCTTTTTCCAGCCTTGGTTTGCAGCTGGATTTAAATGGACTAAAGAATACTGCGGACCAGCTTTTGTTTAATACGGATCTGCCTTTGCCCATTGGCGGCAGCAAAAGCTCCTATACCATGGGAAGCGGTGCGGACACATGGCAGATCCTTCAGACCGCCATCGGCCAGGGCCAGACCCAGATAACACCCATTCATAATGCCATGATCGTTGCGGCCATTGCCAACGGTGGAACCCTTATGAGGCCCTATCTCATTGACCACGTGGAAAACGCGGGGGGGGATGTCATTAAAAAATTCATGCCTCAGTCCTATGGCAGCCTTATGACTGCAGTGGAAGCGGCCGATTTGACTGAGTTTATGCGGAATGTGGTGACTGAGGGAACCGGCTCTGCTCTCAGGACCGATGCCTATACAGTAGCCGGGAAGACCGGCTCTGCGGAATTTGAAAAAGGCAAGGAAACCCATGCCTGGTTTGTGGGTTTCGCTCCGGCAGAGCATCCCAAGGTAGTCATCAGCGTGATTGCGGAGGAAAGCGGCTCCGGCGGGCAAACGGCAGCTCCCATTGCCAGAGCTCTTTTTGATTTATATTTTTCCAGATAATAGAAGATTATGATATCTGTTTTCAATGATTACGCACTTGCATATGAGCCCAAAAAGAGGTATACTAGAGCCAGTCTGTGTGACACACCAAAACCGGAGCTTCCGACGGGAGTTACGGTTTCACTCTGGAGGAATTGCAATGATTGAAGCAACGAGTTGTGGCGGTGTGGTTATTTTTCGAGGTAAAATTCTGGTTTTATATAAGAATTACAAAAATAAGTATGAAGGTTGGGTTTTGCCAAAGGGAACAGTAGAAGCGGGTGAAGAGTACAAAGAGACGGCTCTCCGGGAGGTGAAGGAAGAGACAGGGGTAAGTGCGTCCATAATCAAATACATTGGTAAGAGCCAGTACTCCTTTAACACGCCTCAGGATATGGTGGAAAAAGATGTGCACTGGTATCTAATGATGGCCGACAGCTATTACAGTAAACCACAGCGGGAAGAATATTTTATTGATTCAGGATACTATAAATTCCATGAAGCGTATCATCTTCTGAAGTTTTCCAATGAAAAGCAGATATTGGAAAAGGCCTACAATGAATATCTGGATTTAAAGAAGAGCAACTTGTGGGGCAATAAAAAGTATTTCTGAGAAATGAGACCAGGAAAGCACCTGGGCTTTAGCCAGGAGAGCCGGAAAAGTTCAGCAGCAACTTTTCCGGCTCTTCTATTAAAAAGCGGCTTCCAGCTTTTTTAATCTGGCTGACAGGTAATTTGTGTTAAGCTCAAAGATAAGGCCTTCGCATTTGGGGCTTTCCATCACATGATTGATATAGGAACAGCGGTTTACCATGGGATCTTCATCCCTGTCTGAAATGGTATCCAGGTCTTCTACTGCAACAATCTCATCCACCACAATCCCCCATTGGATGCCGTCCAGTATGAGGACCATCTCTTTGTATATGGTTGAACGGAACAGTTCCTTTGTCTGGTCCAGAAGGCTCAGAATGGTTGGCATGGATTCCTCCTTTACCTGCTTTAAAATCTTAAGCAGGCATTCTTCCCTGCTGCAGTTTTCACAGTCCTTTTTGCATCGGTCCGCTTCATCAGCAGCCATGTGGAGCTTTGCATGAGGCTCTTCTATTTTACGGAGATGGTTGGCAATGGTAAGATTGTCGGTTTTAAAATTATCGTACCATCTTCCCAGGGCACACTGGTGGGGATCCTTTGCCAGACGGAAGTTTCCGCCTTCTTCAATAAAGCGCTCCAGTTCCTTAACCCAGTTGATGTGGTCCTGCTTCCTGGCATCAATCATCTCTTCGAAATCCTTACATTCATCGGAAATGGATTTTAGTCCAAAGGTGATCCGAAGGTCAAGCATTTGTATGACCTCATTCCGGTATTTGAACATTCCGGTCACATTGGCCGGGGCGGCCGGTATTGTGCTGTAGTTGGGCAGCTGTACAATGGTTGATATGTATTTGCTGTTAATGCAATAGAGGGAACCGGCAATTTTGAATAAAATATACGGATATTTGATCTCTTTTTCCATTTTTTGATAATACCTTCCCTTTTTCTATATTCTGGATAATTGTATTATAAGTCCTATTGCTACATAGTTCAACGTCTTTTGAGGAAAATTATATGTTAAATCTTAATGAATGGACTATGAATAACTGGAAATTCAGAGTATAATAAATTTGGATATCTGACCAGACATGTTTGGAGGGGGAATTCAGGTTATGGCTGGATAAAATGAGAAGAAATGTCTGAAATTACTGTAAAGGGAACAGTTCGTATCATGAAACAGGACTAATTTATCGGGGAGGAAGGAACATGGTAAAAGTAAGCTCTTTAAGCCGCAGCATCAATGCTTTTTATGTGGAATGGAGTGCTCTCAATCACTACTTGTCATCCTATGAATGCGAGCGGAATGGGGTGCCCTATGTTGGGTTTGGTGACCCTCGCGTCCAAAAGCTTTGGAAGGGATTATCTGCTCAGGAGCGGAAAGAGGTTATGAAGCGCTTAGGCGCAAGAAATGAGACGGATTTGCAGAATTATTTCACCTGATTCTGCAAAGATTTTATAAGGAATGGAGAAATACATGTCTGAAAGAAAATTTGTAGTTGTTGACGGTTCTTCTATGCTGTCGACCTGTTACTATGCGGTTTTACCAAGGGAAATCATGTTTGCAAAGTCAGAAGAAGAAAAGCAGAGGCATTACGACAAAATTCTTCATGCAAAGGACGGCACTTATACCAATGCGGTCTTTGGAATGCTTAAGATGGTAGTTTCCCTGATGAAAAAGCAGCAGCCGGACCACATTGCCTTTGTGTTTGATAAAACCAGGGATACCTTTCGGAGAGAACTGTATCCGGATTATAAGGGAACCAGGGGAGTTACTCCGGAGCCGCTAAAGAGCCAGTTTATCCTGATGGAGGACATTTTAAAGGATGTTGGCTTTCAGGTGCTTTTAAGTGAACAGTATGAGGCCGACGATTATGCAGGAAGCCTGGTCATGAAATTCAGGGAGGAGATTCCCATGATCCTTCTCACAAAGGATCACGATTATCTCCAGCTAATAAACGATGAATACAATGTGAGGGCATGGATGGTCCAGTCCCGGCAGGAGAAGGCAGATGAGCTGTATAAAAAATATTATTCCTTTTACGGCGTAAAAAAAGAAGAGGTCAACCTTCCTGAAAAGGTTTTTGAATATACTGCTGATACGGTGCTGAGAGAAGAAGGAGTCAGGCCGGAACAGATCGCTGATTTAAAAGGAATCCAGGGAGATCCTTCCGACAATATTCCAGGAGTAAAGGGAGTAAGCAGTGCGGCACCGCCTCTTCTTCGGGAATATGGCACTGTGGAAGAGATATACCGTTCCATCCGCGAAGCCGAAGCTGATAAAAAAAGTTTAAAAGAACTTCAGGATTTTTGGAAGAACCAGTTGGGCATCACCCGTTCTCCTTATAAGGCACTGACAAAAACCAGTGAGGAGGAATTGTGCGGCGAAAAGGCGGCTCTGCTTTCCAAAACCCTGGCGACCATGAAGACGGATATTCCCATTGACATGGAGCTTAAGGATTTTTCTGCGGAAGCTTATCAGGAGGAAAAAGTCAAAAAATGGCTGAAAACCCTTGATATAAAAGAAGCTTCCATTTTTGGTACGGGAAAATGATGCTTTTAAAAGTATTTTTTCATCCTGCCTGGGGACACTCATACAGAGCGTCCGGGATTTTAAATGAAATACCCTGCAGTAAGCTATGAAGTATTGGTCCCTTGCAGGATTCGCCGGATGCAGGAATGCTTATATTCCTGCATCCGACTCATTTTATAGAAATAAAGGAGAAACTGTTTATGAGCAAATCTTATGAAATTTTGTCCTCTTTGCTGGAAAAGACCATGGCACTACAGACTTCCCTGGTCCTTTTTGAATGGGATAATGAAACTCTTGCGCCGGAGGGTGCCGGTTCCTATACTTCAAGGGTCATCGGTGCGCTTTCTGAGGAATATTACAGGGTGATGACCGGAGAAGATATGGGGAAAGCCATTGGTGATTGTGAGGAAGATAAAAGCCTTTCCGACGTGGAACGGGCCGTTGTCAAAGGGGCAAAGGAAGCCAGAGAAGAACTGATCTGCATCCCGTCAAAGGAGTACCGGGAGAATGCCCAGCTCATAGCCGAGGCTGCCAGGATCTGGTCAAAGGCAAAAAATGACGAAGATTTTGATGCTTTTGCGCCGACGCTCGAGAAGGTGATCGGTTTTAAAAGGAAGTTCGCTTCGTACAGGAAAAAGGAAGGCCAGAAGCTTTACGACGTTCTGTTGGATGAGTTTGAAAAAGGATTTAATATGGAGCTTTTGGATGAGTTTTTCAGCCGTCTTAAAGAGGAGATCGTGCCGCTTTTAAAAGACATCAAGGAGCATGGAAAGACCATTGATGATTCATTCTTATCAGGCGGATATCCGGAGGAAAAGCAAAGGGAGATGGCCCGCTATCTTGCGGAATACGTCGGCTTTGATTTTTCTAAGGGCGTGCTTGCGGAAAGCGCCCATCCATTTACTACCAATCTTCATAATCATGATGTAAGGATCACCACCAGCTACAGGAAGACGGTGGACAGTTCCATGTTCTCTGTAATTCATGAGGCAGGACATGGACTTTATGAGCTGGGGATCAGTGATGAGATCACTCAGACTCCCGTGGGACAGGGGACATCCATGGGGATGCATGAATCCCAGTCACGCTTTTTTGAAAATATCATCGGCCGCAGCCAGGCTTTCTGGGTTCCTCTTTACGAGAAGCTTCAGGAGCTCTATCCTGAAAAATTAAAGAATGTATCCAGGGAACAGTTTGTGGAGGCCATTAATAAGGTGGAGCCAAGCTTTATCCGGACAGAGGCCGACGAACTCACCTACAATCTCCATATTTTGATCCGCTATGAAATTGAAAAAATGATCATGGAAGAAGACGTGGATTTAAAAGAACTTCCAAAGATCTGGGCGGATAAATATGAGGAATATCTTGGAGTGCGCCCGGAAAATCCATCAGAAGGGATCCTTCAGGACATCCACTGGTCTCAGGGACTTATGGGCTATTTTCCGTCTTATGCCCTGGGAAATGCTTTTGGAGCACAGCTTTATTACCATATGAAAAAGGAGATGGATTTTGACGAGCTCCTTATGAATGGGAAGATCGATGTGATAAGTGAATATTTAAGAGAACATGTTCACAAATTCGGAAAGCTGAAAACCAGCCGGGAGATCTTAAAGGATGTTACGGGAGAGGATTTTACACCGGATTATTTCATTCAGTATATAAAGGAAAAATACACCAAGCTGTATGAGCTGTCATAACAGTTCAGCCTGAACGGTTCTGTCCTGTGGAATCGGAGCAGAAGAGCCCGGCTAGTCTGGAATAAAAAGGGAAACTGTTTTACAATAGTTTGCAGTGGAAAAGAGGATGAATATGGAAAATATCAAAAAAAGCGCATCGGAACTGATTGGCCGTACGCCCCTTGTGGAATTGTGCAATTATGAGAAACGGCATAAAGCAGCAGCTTCCATCATAGCAAAGCTGGAATATTTTAATCCGGCAGGAAGTGTAAAGGACCGGGCTGCCTTATATATGATTCAGGATGCAGAGGCTTCCGGCATGTTAAAGCCGGGTGCAACGATCATAGAACCTACATCCGGTAATACGGGAATCGGCATTGCCAGCATTGCAGCCATGAGGGGATACCGGGCCATCCTTACCATGCCGGAAACCATGAGTGTGGAACGGCGTAATCTGTTAAAAGCCTATGGAGCAGAAATCGTATTGACGGAAGGCGCAAAAGGGATGGCAGGAGCCATTGCAAAGGCGGAAGAGCTGCAAAAAGAGATAGCCGGTTCCTTTATTCTGGGACAGTTTGACAATCCGTCTAATTCCAAGGCCCATTATGAGATGACCGGTCCGGAAATTTGGGAGGACACCGATGGAAAGATCGATGTTTTTATAGCCGGTGTGGGAACCGGGGGCACCATCACAGGAGCAGGAGAATACTTAAAGAGTAAGAATCCTGAGATAAAGGTGATCGCCGTGGAACCCGCCGCTTCTCCGGTCCTTTCAGGAGGCAAGCCAGGCCCTCACGGAATTCAGGGGATCGGAGCCGGGTTTATCCCCTCCATACTGAATACAGGCATTTACGACGAGATCGTACTTGTGGAAAACGGAGATGCGTATGAGACAGGGAAGGAACTGGCACAGACAGAAGGCATTTTGGTGGGAATCTCCTCCTCAGCGGCCGTGTGGGCTGCGAAGGAAGCCGCAAAGCGCCCGGAATATGCCGGAAAGAGGATCGTGGTGATTCTTCCCGATACAGGGGACCGTTACTTATCCACGCCTTTGTTTACTTAAATAGTTTAAAGCCATCCGTAAATAAAGAAAAACCAGGACTGCCCATATTCAGCAGCCCTGGTTTTTGATTAAGAGCGTGTATGTTCCTTCCAGTTTAAGGAATAATAGTAATTGATTTCGGCGCCTATAAACAGGATGCAGATACAGGAATAAATCCACAGCATCAGCAGCACAATGGCGGTGAGGCTTCCGTACATGACGGAGTAGTTGCCGAAATTGTTAAAGTAAATGGAAAAGGCAAAAGAAAAAGCGATCCAGCCTAATGTGGAAAAGGCAGCTCCCGGCAGCTGGCTTAAAAACTCCTGCTTTTTTTCCGGAACATAGGTATAAAGAACGGCAAAGCAAATCGTCAGCATAAAAACAAGCATGGTGCGGAAGGTAAGGACGTACTGGGTGATCTCTGCAAGCAGGGGAAAATGACGGTTCATAAAGCTTTGAATGGAGCTTCCCAGGACCAGCAGCACAAGTGTCAGAAGACAGATGACCATAAAGACGATGGTATACCCTGCACAGATGAGCCGGGTCATAATATAACTCCGTTTTTTCTCCTGGCCGAATACCCGGTTTAAGCCCCTCTCAATGCTGAGCATCCCCTTGGAGGCAGACCATATGGCGGCCACCGCGGTCGCGGATAGGACGGCCACCGGAGAATTGGTATAAAGGTCGTCAATGACAGTTACAATAATACTGTTCATTTCCAGTGTGCTTGGGATGATGGTGATGATAAGCTGAAGCAGATTGGCTTTTGTGATGGAGGGAATAAGCTGTATCAATGCCAGTAAAAGCATCATAAAAGGAAATGCCGCAATGATGGAAAAAAAGGAGGCCTGAGCCGCGTATACGGTCATTTCATCCTTGCTGTATTTGTCATAAATTTGTTTGCAGCGCAGTAGCAATCGAATCATAATATCTCCTTTTCCTGTCACGATTTTTTTTCGCTGGTATTAGCATATTATCATGGGACAAAAAAAATATCAAGGCATTCTCCTTTTCAAATATCGTTACAGTTCAGTCATGCCATTTATAATTTGGCGGATCCGGCAGATTGACAGATTCTGTCATAAATCTTAGAATGGATCCTGTGGGTATTAGTATGGCAGTGAGGAAAGGACGAAAGCTGATGGAATACATTTCTGCAAAAACCATAGTGACCAAGACAAAAGGTTCCCAGTGGTTCGGTATTGATTACAACATGAATATTTATAAGGGGTGCTGTCACGGCTGCATTTATTGCGACAGCCGTTCCGATTGTTACCGGATCCGGAATTTTGATTCTGTACGGGTCAAGGAGGATGCTCTTCGGATCATCAGGGATGATTTAAGGCGCAAGGTGAAAAACGGCGTTGTGGGAACAGGGGCCATGAGCGATCCCTACAACCCCTTTGAACAAAAGCTTGAATTAACAAGGCATGCTCTGGAGCTGATTGACGCATACGGCTTTGGGGCAGCAGTTGCCACGAAAAGCGCTCTTCTTAAGCGGGATGTGGATATTCTCAAAGGGATCATGGAGCATTCCCCTGTTCTGTGTAAGGTGACTGTTACCACCACCGATGACAGCCTGGCGAAAAAAATTGAACCTCATGCGTCCAGTCCCACAGAGCGGCTGGCTTTGATCGAAACCTTAAGAACAAACGGCATATTTGCAGGAATACTATTGATGCCGGTACTCCCGTTTCTGGAGGATAGCGAGGAAAATATTCTTTCCGTCGTAAAGGCCGCCCATGATGCTGGAGCCAGCTTCATTTATCCTGCTTTTGGCGTGACTTTACGCAGCAATCAGAGAGAATGGTATTTTGACCGCCTCCGGGAGCTGTTTCCAGAAAGGGACCTGGTGTCAGAATACATCAAAAGGTATGGAAACAGCTATGAATGTACAAGCCCGGCGGCCAGGAAGCTGTGGCAGGTATTTTCCCGGGAATGCCAGCGGTACGGAATTATTTACCAGATGAAGGATATCATTCATGCATATAAAAAGAATTATGATGTAACCCAGTTAAGCCTTTTTGATTAGGAAAGGGACATCAGCTTTCCGAAGTAGGAAACAAATTCCCTGGCTATGTTTGAAACATAGCCGTTTTTCTTATATACGGCAGCCATCCTTGTAACGGTATCCTCAGAATCGATTTCCCGGGAAACGAGATCCGTATGCTCAGCCGTTTTGCTGATGGATTCAGGCACCAGGGCAATACCAAGACCGGTGCTCGCCCATTGAAGGCAGGTCCTGGCATCGTCATTGCGGCAAAAAACATTCGGCTCTATGCCGCTGTTTTGAAAGGCAAGGGAGATGATGGAATCAAAACGGCGGTAATAGATCAGGGGTTTGCCGGAAAGATCTGTCAGCCTGATTTTATTCATTGGAATGCCAGAAAAAAAAGAGGGATTTCCAACCGCCATCAATGGTTCTCTTTTTCCGTATACACATTCAAAGCCTTCTCCATTAAACGGGGTCCGTATAATGGCACATTCCACGATCCCGTTTTTCATTTTTTCCAGAAGCTGGTAAGTATTTCCTTCCGTGATCTCGAACCGCACCTTTGGATGGGCGGAACAGTATATTTTTAAAAAATCATGGAGCAGAGCGCCGGAAGAAGAGATGGTTCCCAGCTTTAAAATCCCTTTGGAAGCAGTTGGAAAATGGTGCAGCTCTTCTGTAATGGAATCCATCATAGACAGGATGTCTCTGGCCCGGGAATAGAGAAAGGTGCCTGCTTCCGTCAGTTCTGTTTTCCTGGAGCCCCGTTCAAAAAGCTTTACTCCAAGTTCTTCTTCCAGCAGAAAGATCTGCTTGCTTAATGGCGGCTGGGACAATCCCAGTTTTTTTGCTGCAGCTGTAAAGCTGCCTGTTTCTGCAATTGCAGTGAAATAATAAAGCTGTTTTGAATTAATCAGATTCATAGGGATATCCTCTATTTCGTAATTATATATTGTAATATTATACCAAAATGGTATAATGATACAATATACTATATCAAAAATGTATTAATATTTTTTTATTGCGGAGGAATTAGGATGAAAAAGCTCCTGAAATATCTGAAGGACTATAAAGTTGAAAGCGTCATGGGGCCGTTATTTAAGCTTCTGGAAGTTTGCTTTGAATTATTGGTGCCTCTTGTAATGGCAAAAGTCATTGATGTAGGAATTAAGTCCCATGATATGTCCTATATACTGAAGATGGGCGGATTGCTGGTGCTTCTGGGCATCATAGGCCTGGTGTGTTCTATTACGGCACAGTATTTTGCGGCAAAAGCAGCGGTCGGCTTCGGCACTTCCCTGCGGAATGATCTGTTTGCCCATATTAACAGATTGTCCTACCAGGAGATCGATTCTATTGGAACCGCAACCCTGATCACCAGGATCACCAGCGATGCCAACCAGATTCAGGCAGGAGTGAATTTATTCCTGCGTTTGTTCCTTCGTTCTCCTTTTGTGGTGTTCGGAGCCATGATCATGGCATTTACCATCAACGTAAGGGCGGCTGTTATTTTTGCGGTTCTCATCCCCCTCCTTTCCCTTGTGATATTTGGAATTATGCTTGTCAGCATCCCTCTGTATAAAAAGGTGCAGAAACAGTTGGACCAGGTGCTTTTAACTGTCAGGGAGAATCTTGAAGGGGCCCGTGTTATCCGTGCCTTTTCCCGTCAGGATGATGAGATCCGCCGGTTTGATGAGGAAAACGGACTTTTGGTGCGCTTTCAGGTATTTGTAGGAAAGATTTCAGCATTAATGAATCCCCTTACTTATGTGATGATCAATCTGGGGATTATTGTTCTTATAAACACCGGAGCCGGACAGGTCCAAAAGGGCATCATCACCCAGGGTGAAGTGATCGCTTTGGTAAATTACATGTCTCAGATTTTAGTGGAGCTTGTAAGACTGGCAAACTTAATCATTACCATCTCAAAATCCCTGGCCTGCGGCGGCCGCATAAGCGCTGTGTTTGAACTGGAACCAGGAATCGTGGAAACAGCTCACAAGGCCGTGGAAGAGGAGCCGGGTGCGCTTAAGGTGGAGTTTGACCGTATGTCCTTTACCTACCGAGGGGCAAAAGCGGCGGCTTTAAGCGGCATATCCATGAAAATCAAAAAGGGGGAGACCATTGGGATCATTGGCGGTACAGGCTCCGGCAAGACCACCCTGGTAAACTTGATCCCCAGGTTTTATGATGCTGAGGAAGGCTCCGTAAAGGTGGGAGGAGTTAATGTAAAACAATATCCTTTGAGTCAGCTTCGGGAACTGGTAGGGATCGTTCCTCAAAAGGCAGTGCTTTTTAAAGGAACCCTTCGGGAAAATATGAAGTGGGGGAAAAAGGCTGCCACGGACGAGGAGATTTACCAGGCTCTTGCAACGGCCCAGGCAAAGGATTTCGTAGAGGAAAAGGGCCAGGGGCTGGATCTCATAATCCAGGCAGGAGGAAAAAACCTTTCAGGCGGACAGAAGCAGAGACTTGCCATTGCCAGGGCATTGGTAAAAGAACCTCAGATCCTCATCATGGATGACAGCGCTTCTGCACTGGATTTTGCTACCGATGCAAAACTGAGAAAGGCAATTAAGGAAAACACCAGGGATATGACTGTGTTCCTTGTGTCTCAGAGAGCGTCCACCATCAAAAACGCGGACAGGATACTGGTTCTGGATGACGGACAGATGGCGGGCTGGGGAACCCATAAAGAGCTGTTGGCTTCCTGTGATGTTTACCGGGAAATCTGCTTATCCCAGCTGTCAGAAAAGGAGGTACAATAACATGGACATGAAAAAATACAGATCCACCATCAAACGGATCCTTGGTTGTATCAGCCGGTATCGATGGGGAGTTGCCGCCTCTTTGGCCTGCGCTTTTGTCACGGTCCTTCTGACCTTGTATGTTCCCATCCTCACAGGGCGGGCCATTGACTTCATTGTGGGAGCGGGAGCCGTTGATTTTCTAGGCATGTGGGAGATTTTAAAGCAAATCGGAATCATTATAGCCATGACTGCGGCGGCCCAGTGGCTTATGAGCCATATCAACAATTTGGTCACCTACCGGGTGGTAAAGGATATCAGGACCCAGGCATTTGATAAATTGGAAATACTTCCTTTAAAATATATTGACTCCCATTCCCATGGGGATATGATAAACAGGATCATTGCGGATATCGACCAGTTTTCCGACGGGTTGTTAATGGGCTTTACCCAGTTGTTTACCGGGGTCCTGACCATTGTGGGGACGTTGTTTTTCATGTTTTCCATGAACCCGGCTATCACCATTGTGGTGGTGCTGGTGACGCCGGTATCCTTATTTGCCGCCAGCTTTATTGCAAGAAGGACCTATCGTATGTTCAAAATGCAGTCCCAGACCAGAGGAGAACTGACTTCTCTGGTGGAAGAGATGCTGGGGAACCAGAAAGTGGTGCAGGCTTTTTCTCATGAAGCCGATGCCCAGGAAACGTTTGAAAATATCAATGAGAATCTGCGTGTCTGGAGCTTGAAAGCTACATTTTTTTCCTCCACCAGCAACCCGGCTACCCGTTTTGTAAACAGTCTTGTATATGCCAGCGTTGGAATTGCCGGAGCTTTTGCAGCAGTAAAGGGACTTTTATCCGTAGGTCAGCTTGCCAGCTTTTTAAGCTATGCCAATCAGTATACAAAGCCGTTTAATGAAATATCAGGGGTGATCACAGAGCTTCAAAACGCACTGGCCTCTGCTGCGCGGGTGTTTGAGCTGATCGACGAGGAGCCTCAGGTCCCGGAAGATTCTGACGCCGCAGTGCTCTCTGACGCAAAAGGAGAAGTTTCTCTGGAGAATGTGTACTTTTCCTATAATCCGGAGATTCCGCTGATCGAGGATATGAATTTAAAGGTATTGCCGGGACAGAGGATCGCCATTGTAGGCCCAACCGGCTGCGGAAAGAGCACTGTCATCAATCTTCTCATGCGTTTTTATGATGTGAATTCCGGCTCTATCCGGGTGGAAGGGACAGATGTGCGCCATATGACAAGGCAGAGCTTAAGAACCAGCTATGGAATGGTGCTGCAGGAAACGTGGCTGAAATCCGGGACCATTCGTGACAACATTGCATATGGAAAGCCGGATGCATCGGAGGAGGAGATCATCCTGGCGGCAAAGGAATCTCATGCCCACGGCTTTATCAGGCGAATGCCGGAAGGTTATGATACTGTCATATCAGAAGACGGAGGGAATTTATCACAGGGCCAAAAACAGCTTTTATGCATTGCCAGAGTCATGCTGTGCCTTCCTCCCATGTTAATCCTTGACGAAGCCACCTCCTCCATTGATACCAGAACTGAAATAAAAATACAGAAGGCCTTTGGAAAAATGATGGAAGGACGGACCAGTTTTATCGTTGCACACCGGCTTTCTACGATCAGAGAGGCTGACGTGATACTGGTAATGCGGGATGGACACATCATTGAGCAGGGCACTCATGAAGGCCTGATTTCCAAGAACGGATTTTACGCACAGTTATATAACAGCCAGTTTGCCGTGTGATTCAGATGAAAGTGTAACCAATAGCGCCGGAAGCATATTTTACATATGCTTTTCTGGCGCTATTCTTCTTTTCTTATTATGAAAAACCCCATATAGTTCGATATTCAATATAAAAAGAACTTTACAAAAGGCGGTAGGAATATGTCTGAAGTTACAATGAAGGCCAGGGAAACAGCTTCTTTCAGGCCGGCAAGAATTCCTTTGCAGTATACGGATCAGGGGAGGGGATATGGATGAGGTTTTAAAATAAAGATTCTGTGAAAAGCAGTACAAATAATAGTTGTATGTTATGTTTTAAAGAACAAGGGGGAAAAAATGAGTTGTTTAGATATTATTTTGGTGGGTGCGCTGTTTATTGAAAGTGCGCTTCTAATTTTGTTGGTTCATTTTTATAAAAAGGAAAAAGAAAAGGTTCAGGTCGAGAAGATCAAACGAGCCGAAGATAAGGAGTATATTGATATTTTTATTGAGCACCTGGAAAAACGGGCGGAAACATATGAAATACTCCTTGAATTTAAACGCATCCTGGAAGAAACATATAAGGATGCGATTTGAGAAAAGAAAAAGGGCAGATGGTCTGCTTAATCTAAATACTATGGAAAGGGAAGCGATTGAAAATATATGGCAAATATGGTATAATTATATCTACTATATGATGGGAGGGGGAAAGGGACTGGCATTGTAACGCAGTTCCTGACAGATCATGAAAGTATGTCCCCACTGTGGGAATCAGATACCTGATGATAACAACAATATTTACTGTCCTTATTGCAATCACATAGCCAATGAAGAAGTACTTCTTCGCATGAAAATCGAGAGAGAATTGCGCGGGCCGGAGGGGGAACAGAAAAAGCCGGTGAGGAGCAAACGCCATGATGATGATGACTATGAGACGGTAAGGGTTTCCAATGACAGGAATCCTTATGTTTCTGCGGCAATCAGCATTGCTGTGCTGGCGGCTGTTTTTGTGGCCGCTTATTTCCTTTTGAGATAATCCATGTAAAATAATCCTTGACATTTTGAACAACCGTTATTACAATGGTACCTAACGTTACAATTAAAAATGTCAAATGCAATGAAGGTGTAAGTAAATCCTTATTTTCTTCCAGAGAGAAGGGGCCGCCGGCTGCAAGCCCTTTTAAGTTCAGATAAGAGATCGAATTTCCCACCGAAGCAGCATGATTGAAACCAGCAGACAGCCTTGGCTGCCGGCCTGGCGGGTAAGTCATGACGTCAATACACGTTACGTATGCCGAGTGCCTGTGTCATACACAGGAATGAGGGTGGTACCGCGAATATTGCTTCGTCCCTTTTTGGGGCGGAGCTTTTTTAGTGCATTTTGCCGTTTAAGCGGGAAAAACAAAATTTGATCATGAAAGAAGGAGAGCAGGATGAAAGATCAATTAGAAAAAATCAAGCAGGAAGCATTGAGGCAGATAGACGCTTCAGATGCGCTGGAAAAACTCAATGACATCAGGGTCGCTTATCTTGGGAAAAAGGGAGAGCTGACCAGTGTATTAAAAAGTATGAAGGATGTTGCCCCGGAAGACAGGCCAAAAGTGGGCCAGATGGTCAATGACGCCAGGACATTGATTGAGGGTAAATTAGAGGAGGCCATGTCCAGCCTCCAAAAAAAGGCCAGAGAAGAACAGCTGAAAAAGGAAGTGATTGATGTAACCCTGCCGGCTAAACGGAACAAGGTAGGTCACACCCATCCCAATACCATTGCCCTGGAAGAGGTGGAGAGAATCTTCGTTGGCATGGGATATGAGGTCATTGAGGGGCCGGAGATAGAATACGATTCCTATAACTTTGAAAAGTTGAATATACCCAAAAATCATCCGGCAAGAGATGAACAGGATACCTTTTATATCAGTGACAACATCGTGTTAAGGAGCCAGACCTCACCGGTTCAGGTGCGTACCATGGAAAAGGGCAAGCTGCCTATCCGCATGCTGGCTCCCGGCCGGGTATTCCGGTCTGATGAGGTGGATGCCACCCATTCTCCTTCCTTCCACCAGATCGAAGGCCTTGTAATTGATAAAAATATCACATTTGCGGATCTAAAGGGAACCCTGGCGGAGTTTGCAAGAGAGCTTTTTGGCCTGGAGACAAAAGTTAAATTCCGTCCTCACCATTTCCCGTTTACAGAGCCAAGCGCGGAAATGGATGTTACCTGTTTTAAATGCGGCGGAAAAGGCTGCCGTTTCTGTAAAGGCTCCGGCTGGATCGAGATCCTTGGCTGCGGCATGGTTCATCCAAACGTGCTGACAATGAGCGGAATTGATCCAAATGAATATTCCGGCTTTGCATTCGGCGTTGGATTGGAGCGAATTGCTCTGCTAAAATACGAAATTGATGACATGAGATTATTATATGAGAACGACATCAGATTTTTAAAGCAGTTTTAGGGAAAGGGAGATAGATCAATGAATACACCATTATCATGGATTAAAGCATACGTTCCGGATTTAGATGTAACGCCTCAGGAATATACAGACGCAATGACACTTACCGGATCAAAGGTTGAAGGCTACGAATGCCTGGATAAAAACTTAGAGAAAATCGTGGTCGGACAGATATTATCCATTGAGCGCCACCCGGATGCAGACAAATTAATCGTCTGCCAGGTGGACGTTGGAGGGGAAATCGTACAGATCGTCACAGGCGCACCCAACGTAAAGACAGGGGATAAGGTTCCGGTCGTATTAGACGGAGGAAAGGTGGCTGGAGGCCATGACGGCGGCCCTCTTCCGGAAGAAGGGATCAGGATCAAAAAGGGGAAGCTGAGAGGAATCGAATCCTGCGGCATGATGTGCTCCATTGAGGAACTGGGATCTTCCAGTGAAATGTACCCGGATGCTCCGGAAAGCGGGATTTACATTCTGCCTGAGGATACGAAAACAGGTGCTGATGCCATTGAGGTGCTGGGCCTTCATGACTCTGTATTTGAATATGAAATCACCTCAAATCGTGTGGACTGCTACAGCGTTATAGGAATTGCAAGGGAAGCCGCCGCGACCTTTCAAAAACCCTTTGTACCTCCGGTGGTGAATGCTACAGGCAACAGCGAGAATATTAATGACTATTTGAAAATATCCGTAGAAGACAGCCATCTCTGCCCTCGCTATTGTGCCAGAATGGTGAAAAATATTAAGCTGGCCCCCTCCCCGGTCTGGCTGCAGAGACGCCTTGCAGCGTGTGGAATCCGTCCCATTAACAACATCGTTGACATTACGAATTACGTGATGGAAGAGTATGGCCAGCCCATGCACGCCTTTGATTATGATCTTCTTGCAAACCATGAGATCATTGTAAAATGTGCCAAAGAAGGGGACACCTTCCAGACCCTTGACGGACAGGAAAGAAAGCTGGATGGCACCGTTCTCATGATCAATGATGGGGAAAAAGCGGTAGGAATTGCCGGCATCATGGGCGGCGAGAACTCCAAGATCACTGACGAGGTGAAGACCATGGTGTTTGAAAGCGCCTGCTTTGACGGCACCAATATCCGCCTTTCCTCTAAAAAGGTGGGATTAAGGACGGATGCTTCCGGTAAATTTGAAAAGGGCCTTGACCCCAATAATGCAGAGGAAGCCATCAACCGTGCCTGCCAGCTGATCGAAGAGCTGGGTGCAGGAGAAGTGGTAGGGGGCATGATCGACATTTATCCCACAAAGAGAGAGGGAAAAAGACTTCCTTTTGAGCCGGAAAAGATGAACCGTCTTCTTGGAACTGAGATCCAGCCGGAGACAATGCTTGGATACTTTAAAAAGCTGGATCTAGGATACGATGAGATGTCAAACGAGATCCTCATTCCTACCTTTCGCCAGGATTTAGACTGTATGGCAGATTTGGCAGAGGAGGTTGCCAGATTCTTTGGATATGACAAGATCCCCGTATCCCTGCCAACAGGCGAAGCAACTACCGGAAAACTGTCCTATAAATTAAGGGTGGAAGAAGTGGCAAGAGAAGTGGCACAATTCTGCGGATTTTCCCAGGGAATGACCTATTCCTTTGAAAGTCCCAAGGTATTTGACCGCCTTCTCATTCCAAAGGAAAGCCCGCTTCGTGTGACAGTGAATATTTTAAATCCTTTGGGAGAAGATTTCAGCGTTATGAGAACCTCCCCTCTTCATGGGATGTTAAATTCCTTGTCCACCAACTATAACCGCCGGAATAAGAATGTACGCCTTTATGAGCTTGCCAATATTTATCTTCCCAAGGCTCTCCCATTGACTGAGCTTCCTGATGAAAGAATGCAGTTTACCCTGGGCTTTTACGGAGACGGCGATTTCTTCGATATGAAGGGAGTGATCGAAGAATTTTTCGATAAAGCGGGAATGCACAAAAAGCCTCATTACGATCCAAAGAGCGGGAAAACCTTCCTTCATCCGGGAAGACAGGCAGATATCGTTTACGATGGGGTGACCATCGGATATCTGGGAGAAGTCCATCCGGAGGTGGCTGATAATTATAAAATCGGGGACCGTGCTTATGTGGCTGTGATCGATATGCCATCCATGATACCGTTTACAAGCTTTGATCGGAAATACACCGGAATCGCAAAATATCCTGCTGTTACCAGAGACATCAGCATGGTGGTTCCAAAAGAAATTCTGGTTGGACAGATTGAAGAGGTCATTGAACAGCGGGGAGGAAAGATATTGGAGAGCTATGAGCTTTTCGATATCTATGAAGGATCACAGATTTTATCAGGATATAAGTCTGTTGCCTATTCCATCACTTTCCGGGCAGGAGATCATACCTTAGAGGAGCAGGAAGTTCTTACTGTGATGAAAAAAATCCTTAACGGATTACAGGGACTGGGAATCCAACTTCGGGCATAAGAGCTGTTTGAAAGATAGGAAAAATGCCGGGATGAAAAGCAAATTTTGCTTTTCATCCCGGCATTTTTTTTTTCGTTGTACTTGCATGGATATGGTAAATTCCGTCAATCCTTACGGTAAGAATGCAAGAAAGGGCAGGGAGGCATAACCATGTTAAACGAACTTGATATTATAGAAGTAACAGGAAGGACTGTTCGGGATTCCTGGGGATATCCCGGAGTTGAGGCCGAGGTGGTGCTGGAAAACGGCGCACATGGCAGAGCGGCAGTTTCCCTGGGAAATACAGGCAGGGCAGAAGAACAGGCTGAGATTGTAAATGACCGGCTTTCAGAAATTATATTATTTGAGGATGCATCGGACCAGGGAAGAATCGACCGGGAACTCCAGCAGGCATCGGAGGAGAATGGGGCGGGAAAGAACAGGAATCAAGGCGTTCTGGCTTTATCCATGGCCGTTGCAAGAGCGGCAGGCGCAGGGCTTCACCTTCCTCTTTACCGTTATCTGGGAGGAACTTCGGCTCCTGTGATGCCGGTTCCAATGATGAGCATGATAAGCGGAGGAAACGGGGAAAAAGGCCTTGACTTTCACGAGATCATGATCGTGCCTCAGGGCGCCGGGTCCTATTCAGAAGGGCTTCGTATGGGAGTGGAGATTTACCAGACTTTAAAGAGGCTTTTAGCCATGAGCGGTTTCAGCACCTCCACAGGAGATGGCGGCGGTTTCGAGCCGGATATGAAAAATTCAGAGGAAGCTCTCCACTATTTGATGGATTCCTTTCAGCTTACAGGATATAAGCCAGGAACAGATGTGCTGGTGGCTATCAATGCGGGAGCTGACCAGCTGTATGTAAAAGAAGAGGGGACCTATTGTTTTTCAAAAGAAAGCAAAAAAGGCGGAATCTCCATAAACAGGGAGCAAAAGGATATGATCGCCTATTACATGAGACTGGCAGATGGATTCCCCATCTGCGCGGTCATAAACGGACTGTGGAAGGAAGACATAGAGGGGAGAAAACAAATGATGAGTCTGCTGGAGCACCGTGCCCTTATGGTATCCGATGATTTTACTGAGGCTAATGCCACGATCATCCGGATGGAGCAGGCAGGGACCGTTACAGGGGCACTGGAAATGGTAGAAAAGGCGAGAAAAGCCGGACATAAGGTGATCATTGCCAGCGATATCAGAGATACGGAGGAGGCCTTCCTTGCTGATATGGCTGCGGCTGTTCGTGCCGATTATGTGAAGAGCGGCGCACCCTGCAGAGGGGAATGCACAGCCAAATACAATGAGCTTCTGCGCATTGAGGAATTTTACCGGAAGCCGGGACGAGCGGTGGCGGAATATTTCGGCTGACCGGCCGAAAAAAAGAATCAGTTGAATCAACGGGATATCAGGTGCTATAATGGACCCAGATAAGGAATTATAATTTCGTCGGAGGGCATTGGGATGAATCAGAGAATCGTATGGATTATCAATTATCTGGTATCTGACAGTAAGGTAAGTCCGGATCTGTTATTCCAGCACTATCATGTGTCAAAAAGAACCTTGCACGATGGTATCAATGCAATTAATTCCTTAATGGAAAAGGAGTCTGCGCAGCAGACTTCTTTTCTGCATCCATATCCAGAAACAAATGGCTGGGATTAGTCATATAAATGCTGTTCCATTTCAGGATTTCTGTCTCCTATATGTATAATAAATGCCAATTTACCTGTGATAATCTTCCCTGGATATGATCATTGGCGTCACAGTCCCTTCGTAAAAGGAAACAGGTTTGCCAATGATTTTTCCTCCCATACCGCAAATGATTGCTACAGTGGCATCCCGTGCTTCCATGTATACTTCTTCGGCCCCCTGTGAAAACAAAGCTTCCAGGGAGTGCCTGGCTAACGAGGTACCAATTTGTTTTCCTCTACAGCTGCGGTTCACTGCAAATCTTCCCCAATGAATCTGATTGTTCTCTCTCCATGCGGCAACGGCTCCCACAACCGATGATTCTATTGCAGCACACCACCATTGAACAGGACTCTCTCCAGTTACTTCAATCATATTTTCAGGAATTTTTTGTTCTCCTGTAAATACATTTACCTGCAGTTTCATTATATCGCTCATATCTGCATTATTTGCTTTTCTTATTGTCACTTCCTGCATATATACTTTCCTCCCTATCACATATTCTGATTCATTAATTGGATAAGCAGCAGTTTATTTCATTTTATCATACTATACGCACATTCCAGCAGTATAACTGCCAGGATGATATTGATGATACGGAAATATATTAAATATACTCTCTGAATCATTATTCCCAGACCGATCCATGTGACGGTTGCAATAACTCCTATTGTGGCTATGATTAATTCAAATCCTAAAAGCACAGGAAAAGAAGTACTGTATGCTGTTATATATCCGGTCATAGCCGTGATGCCCAGCATGTAAATTTTTACATTGACGAACTGCAGCATAAAGCCTTTTAAAAAAGAGGCTGATTTTTCTGTTTCACCTTCGCTGGCTTTACTCATTGCAATATGAATTGCCAGCCACAGAATGTATGCAGCACCAACGTATTTCATAATTCCCAGAATATTTGGCAGCAGTGAGCTGACACCATGAATGAAAACTGCACAAATCGTCTGCACTGAATAATATCCGGTAAAAATTCCAAAGAACAGTGACTTCCCTTTTTTCCAGCCATAGTTTGTAACCGTATTAAGAGCCAGGATATTTCCCGGGCCCGGCGTGAAAGCATTGATAAGCACATAAATGAAAAAATTAACTAAAACATAGCTCTGCATAATAATACATCCTTTTCATTTTTCGTTAAGAATACCATGAGAGGATGTATGATAGCTAATTCTTATTTTTTATGCTATTCCATAGCCTGAGACTATGTTTATTTTCCTTTATATTTTCTTAATGCCCCAATATATATTTGCCCTAACTCGGATAATTCCTGATTCTCATTCAGTATATAGCCGATACACATACGCTCATCTTCATCCAATGGAATCGCAATAATCATATCGCCTTGCAAATACCTGGGGAAAATACCGCTTGAAATCGTATAGCCATCCAAACCAATCATCAGATTTACGACTGTCGCACGGTCGTTGACTTTTATACTTTTTTCCGATGGCACCGTGCTGTATAATTCCTCAGAAAAATAAGCGGATTCGTAATTTCCCTGAATAAAATTCAATCGAGGATATTTCCTTAAGTCTTCCAATTTCACAGAAGCCCTATGAGCTAATGGGTGCTCTGCCCGCAGGAAAACATGGGGCCTGACAGTAAACAATTCAAAGAAGCGAAGTTTATTATCTTCCAGTTCTTTTCTGATGACGATTTCATTGCTGTCACTGATATAAATGATCCCTAAATCACTAAAACGGTTTTTTACATCTTCAAGAATCTGATGAGTTTGTGTTTCATTTAATATAAACTCAAATCGCTCCTGTCCAAACTGTCTGACCATCTCAACAAAGGCATTGGCTGTAAATGTATAGTGCTGTGTGGAGACACAAAACCTTTGTTTTTTCGGAAGATTTGTAATAAATTTGTCTTCCAGCAAATCCATCTGCTGAATCACCTGGCGGACATATCCAATAAACTCCATGCCCTCATTTGTTAAAGCAATCCCAGCCCTGCTTCTTGTGAAAATCGAGAATTTTACTTCCTTTTCCACTTCCTTGATTGCATTTGATAAACTGGGCTGGGAAATAAAAAGCTGCCTGGCTGCTTCTGTAATGGACCCTGTTTCTGCGACCGTAATGATATATTTCAGATTTTGTAAAGTCATTGCATCACCTTTTTCGTCTTTCCTGTTTTTATAGGTATGGCATGGATTCGACTGATCCTTGCTGCAATTTGGACAAACTACAGCCGCATTTTTGAGACAATAATCAAAAACAAGGAATGAGAGACATTTCGCTAATGTATTTATACGATCTATTATGCCATAAATTGTTGGAAAAGAAAATTATTTTATGCCTTATAGAAATGGGGAGACATTTTCCGTACTCTGATAATGTTCAGAAAGAAAAGGTTTTAGACGGTAGTAAATGGGCAGAGAAGCACCTGACAGGCAGCGAAGCGGATTGCGAATATCCGCTTGACGAATCACTTTATTATAGGTCTATTAAATTCAAGTAATTATTAATTGAATTCAAGTAAAAATAAGACTAGTATAAAACCACAAACAAAATAAATGGGCAAAAATTGTAAAAAAATAAAAGACAAAGGGGGGAGAAAAACATGCATATATCACAACAAGAGGCAAGAACAATGCGGACCTGTAAGGAGTTACAGCTTGAATTAGATAAAAGAAAAATTCAAGTAAATTCAAGTAAAATAAAGTTTGCGCTCAAGCACGAAAAAAAAGACATTTATAATATTACTTCTCCGTTTGCGTCAGATGGAAAAGTATGGATTGCGGGGAGAGTGGAGGCAAGAGACAATGAATACTCCAGAATCGGTTTCTTTGAAGAAAGGGATGGTGAGTGGGTAGAAGCGGAAACGGAACCCATCCTTCTCCAGGACCCATTTGTAACAAGAATCAGCGGAGAGCTGATTCTTGGAGGTGTGGAAATCTTTGATGATGAAGAGAATCCGGGACGTCTGAATTACAGGACCGTATTTTACAAGGGTAACGGGATATGGAATATGGTGCGGTTTGCCGCCGGTCCAGACCGGATGAAGGATATCCGTCTTTGCGAAATGGAGGATGGAAAAATTCTGGTGTTTACAAGGCCTCAGGGAGTAAAAGGCGGCCGTGGAAAAATAGGCTGGTGTTTGATTGATGGATTAGAGGAACTGACCCCGGAGAAATTAAACCAGTCTGTTCTCATGGAAGACCAGTTCATACTTAAGGAATGGGGAGGGGCAAACCAGCTTCACCGCATATCCGGAAAAAAAATAGGAGTGCTTTCTCATATTGCACGGTTTGATGAAGAAGGAAACCGGCACTACTATGCGACTGCCTTCTGTTTTGATCCGGAAACCGGGGAGTATGGCCCAATGAAAATGATCGCCCAGCGAAAACATTTCCAGCCGGGACCGAGTAAGCGGCCGGACCTGGAGGACGTTATTTTTTCAGGGGGCTTGTTAAGACTTGGAAATGGAAAGGCGGAGTTGTACTGCGGAGTTGGGGATGCCGAAGGTCAGAAAGCTATGATTGATGATCCATTTGACGAATATGAAAATAAATAGGAGGAGAAAAAGATATGAAGAAAAGAACGGTGGCAATTGTAACAACAGCAGTGGTGGCGGCAACGATCCTGGCTGGATGCGGAAAATCAGGCGGAAATGGGGCGGCGGCAAATGGAAGCAGCTTAAATCGAGGGATTGTGGTGGACTTCTGGACGGCTCCCCAGCAGGTTCAGTATAACTTCTGGGAATCCAAGGCTCAGGCGTTTAATGAAGCCGGAATTACAATAGACGGGAAAAAGGTGGAAGTCAAGGTTCAGCAGATGCCGGAATCTCCTTCCTCTGAAGCTGGGATTCAAAACGCCATTGCCACGGGAACCATACCTGCTGCTTCTGAGAATATCAACCGGGGATTTGCAGCAACCCTTGCTGCTTCCGGTGCAGTCTATGATTTGTCCGGGGAGGAATGGTTTAATGAAGTGATCGGGGCCAGGAAGATGGAAGAAACAATCACCAACTGGTCAATTGGAGGAAAACAGTATGTCCTTCCTGTGTATGTCAATCCGATGATATGGCAGTGGAATTTGAAGGCTCTTAAGGCCTTGGGATTTGAGGAGGCGCCAAAGACTGTGGACGAATTTACGGGAGTTATTAAGGAGTTTGCGGCACAGAGGGATACGACCATGAAAGAGATGGGAGTTACCCATTCCCTTTACCGTCCATCCTTAACCCGTCCGGATCAGTGGTGGGACAGATGGTATGATTTCCAGATGCCTTATGAGGCATTAACAGGCGGTAAGCCATGGGTTGAGGGCAATAAGCTGGTGCTTGACAAAGAGGGAGCTGTCCAGGCATTTGAGTTAATTGGTCTGTTCGGCAATTCCATTCAGTCCGGCGAAATTTCCAGTATCTGGACAGAAGCCAATCCTTCCGTACTGGTCACCATCAATGCGCCATGGGAAATTTCTCTTTACAGGGAAAATAACAAAGTTTACGGAGAAGATTACATTTATGGACAGGCGGTTGTGAAAAACGAAGGAGATATCCCTTATAATTTTGCTGATTCCAAGGGCCTGGTTTTCTATAATAATAAGAGCATCAGTGAAGAAGAACATAAGGGTGCGGTGGAGTTCGTGAAATGGGTTTACAACAAGGAGAATTCTGCCCAGACTGACTTAGACTGGCTGAATGCGACCACCATGCTTCCTGTCCGCGGCGATTTAAATGACAACGGGGCATTTGCAGATGTCATGAAAGAGTATCCGGAGCTTGCAGCCTTAGCAGAGGCAGTGCCATATTCCATCCCCAGCATTGCAACGGAAAAGGTAACTGATATTCAAACTGCGCTGACGGAAAGCGGAACATCACCATATATGAATGAGGTGATGAAAGCGGAACCGGGAAATGCGCCGGATGCCACTCCTTATGTGGAATCGGCTATGGAAGCGATGAAACAGGCCGGAGGCTTGGAATAACGGGACTTTTGGGGGACAGGACCTGTATTCTGTCCCCTTGTAAAAAAGGAGAATGGTTTTTATGAAGAGAAAGAGCATTACGGGCAGCAGGAAGAGCGGATTTATGGGGTGGCTGCTCAATGCCCCTTATCTGGTTTATTCCCTCATCTTTTTCCTGATTCCATTATTCTGGGCAGTCTGGCTTTCTGCTATGGACTGGAATCTGATGGCGGAGCAGAAGACGTTTGTGGGAATAAGAAATTTTACCAACCTTTTTTCAGATGCCCGGGTCAGGGCGGCATTTATCAATTCCTACCGCTATCTAGTACCCATCGTGCTCCTGTGTTTTTTCGGCGGTCTGATCATAGCGCTTCTGGTATCCAACCTTCCGGAAAGGGTCAAGGGCCTGGTTGCGGTGCTGTTTTTCATTCCCTATCTGACGTCGGGAGTTGCTACCAGCGTGGTTGTAAAGTATTTCTTTAACTATAATTCTGCATTTAACGTATTTTTGAGGGAGCATTTTGATCTCACCGTAAACTGGCTGACGGATCAGAAGGTTGCGTTTGCCGTTATGGTCGGAATCGTGGTATGGAAAATGTCGGGCTATTACGCCTTATTCATCCTTTCTGGAATCGAGAATGTGGGAGATGATGTGACAGAAGCGGCAATGCTGGATGGTTCTACAGGGCTTCACAAGCTTATCCATATTACACTTCCCATGATTATGCCTACGCTGACCACGGTTATTGTACTGGCTACCGGCCTGGCATTCGGAGTTTTCACGGAACCCTACCTGCTGACAGGAGGAGGTCCAAACATGACTACAACAACCTGGCAGCTGGAAATCTACAACACATCCTTTACCAGATTCCAGTCCGGCTATGGTGCAGCTATGGCGATCGCTAGCGCGGTGCAGATTTTTATAACTCTGAGAATTATCAATGGAGTCACAGACCGGTTGAACAGGAGGTTTGGCTGGTAAGACCATGCTGGGTAATGCAGCATGGATCCCGCGCAGGCGGCTGTAATACAGCCTGCTTATAACAAGGAGGAGATAAGATGGGAAGAAAAAAGAAATTCGGCGTAAAAACCTGTATCATAACAGCGGTCACTCTGGCGCTGCTGGCAATATCTTTGTTTCCTTACTATTATATGGTGATCCAGTCATTTACTGCCTGGGACCAGGTTGATAAGGTGATGGCTCCTCATGGATTTACACTTAGGAGCTATGAATACCTGATCGGAAAAGGAGGGGCTACGAATTCCATGATGTGGGTGAGAGCACTGGTCAATTCATTTCTGGTGGCATTTCCCACTGCCATTATTTCGGTTATCATCGGCCTGTGCAACGGATATTCCGTGTGTAAGCTGAAATTTAGAGGAGACCGGCTCATCATGGATTCTCTTTTGTTCCAGATGTTTTTCCCGACCATCATCCTCCTGGTTCCCAGATATATGATTGCAAAACCCCTGGCGAATACGTATGGAGGCATGATCATTCCAATGTGCATCTCCATCTGGGCTATTTTTATGTATATCAACTACTTTAAGACGCTTCCAGATGAAATATTTGAAGCAGCGAAGATTGATGGTGCCGGAGAATTGCGGATTATCTTCCGCGTCGCATTTCCGGTGACAAAGTCAGTAACGACCATCGTATTTTTATCCATCTTCATGCAGAGATGGTCGGAACTGATGTGGGATATGCTGATCGCGCCGAATATTCAAATGCAGACGTTAAACGTGCTGATTTCCACACAGTTCAAACCCATGGGTGCTTTCCCAGGACCTATGTATGCGGCATCCGTGATTCTCACTCTGCCCATCATCATTCTGTTCTTGTGTTTTTCTAAATATTTTAAAGAGGGAATCAGCTTTATGCTTAAATAAGATAATTTGAAAAATCAGTAAGGATATTCAAATGGCTTTGGTTTTTAAAATACGGGAATGGAAAGCATTAAAAAGCAAGGCTTAAAATTTCTGTGAATCTATTAAGAAAAATAGGAGAAATAACATGCTGGAAGTAAAAAGATGTGCCGAAAATCCGCTTCTTTTCCCGGAAATGGTAAAGCCCAGCCGGGAAGATTTCAAGGTAGAGGGGGTATTCAACTGTGGGGTTGCAAAATATGAGGATGAGGTGATCCTACTGTGCAGAGTGGCGGAATCCGTTAGGGGAGCAGGAGAGGACGAGGCTCTTGTTCCTGTTGTTGAGGAGGTTCAGGGAAAGGATGAGATCGCTGTGATTCATATCAGCAAGGCGGAGCACCCGGAGCTGGATTTTACGGATTCCAGGACCATTAACAAGATGACAAAGCAGGGAAAGCGAACGGTATACTTAACCTCGCTGTCCCATCTGCGGGTGGCTAGGTCAAAGGATGGCATTCATTTCGCTATCGATGATGTTCCGTTTGCATTCCCCAGCTCTGAGGAAGAAAGCTGGGGAATGGAAGATCCAAGAATTACGCAGATCGGAGAGACTTATTACATCAATTATACTTCCGTAACGAAAAACGGTGCCGCCACTTCACTGATCAGTACAAAAGACTTTAAAGAATACCGGCGGCATGGGATAATCTTTGCACCTGAGAATAAGGATGTCACGATTTTTCCTGAAAAAATAAACGGAATGTACATGGCATTCAACCGCCCGGTTCCAAACGGGATCGGCAACCCGGAGATGTGGCTGGCAGAATCGCCGGATCTGATCCATTGGGGCCGTCAAAAGCATTTCTGCGGAATTTCCCATGGGGGCGGTTGGGATAATGGCCGGATTGGGGGAGGTGCGGTCCCTTTTAAGACAGAAATGGGCTGGGTGAAAATTTACCACGCCGCCGACAGAAATAACCGTTACTGCCTGGGGGCATTCCTTTTGGATCTAAATGATCCTACTAAGGTCCTGGCGAAAACTGAGGAGCCTATTCTGGAGCCTGAGGCCATTTATGAGACAGATGGATTCTTTGGAAACGTGGTCTTTACCTGTGGCTGCTTTGTGGAGAATGGAATCGTCTCCCTTTACTATGGCGCTGCTGATGATAAGATATGCCGGGCAGATTTTTCCGTAAGCGGTCTGTTGGCCGAGATGAAAGCGCTTTAAACGAGAAAGGTGGATTGTAATATGAAGAAGCGGGTTACCATGAAGGAAATAGCGGAAAAACTGAATCTTTCCATCAATGCCGTTTCCCTCGCACTAAACGACCGGGCCGGCGTCAGTGAAGAGACGAGGAGGCTGGTTTTGAATGCTGCTGAAGAGACAGGATATTTAGACCAGAGTGCAAAATATACAGCCTCCTATTCAAATAAAAATATCTGCATCCTTCTGGAAGACCGTTTCTTTAAAGATATGCAGTTTTACGGAAGAATTCTTTTGGGACTGGAAGAGGCGGCAAAAAAGGCCGGGTATGACTTGTTCATCAATTCCTTTGAAAAAAATCATGAAATACCGGCCTGTGTGGAGCAGCACAAGGTTTCCGGGCTGATTGTGGTAGGAAAGATCGACGAAGAGTACTTAAGAAGGCTGAAGAGCTATGCCATACCAGTTCTTTTGCTGGATCATGAGTCCGTGGAAACGCCTACTGACTGCGTAATGACCAACAATGCGGCAGGAGCCTATAAGCTGACGAAATACCTGCTGGATAAGGGCTTTAGGAAAATCGGTTTTTTCGGCGATTTAAAATATACGCCAAGCATAAGGGAACGTTTTTGGGGTTATCAGGAGGCCATGCAGCAGCATCTGGATTTTCCTTCTTTTGAAGAGGGGATTTCCTATATCAGAAGGCATTCTGTTCTGAGCAAGGTGGAGGACGCGGTCATCAATCAGGATGCGGCAAGTCTGGCGGCATTTTATCAGACCCTTGAGGAACAGCCGGATGCGCTGATTTGTTCCAACGATAAAATGGCTATTCTCATGTGCAAGGCCTTGTCCCAATGCGGCTTAAAGGTCCCGGATGATATCAGCATTGTGGGCTTTGATGATATTGAACTAAGCAATATGGTGGCTCCCCGCATTACCACAATGAGGGTGGATAAAGTGCTGATGGGGAAGAAGGCCATGGAATGCCTGTTAAAATGCATGGAAAAACCAAAGGAAAAGGTGGAAAAGCTGGTATTGGATGTCCAGCTGATCGAAAGAGATTCTGTGAGGGAGTTAAAATAAATGGTTCAGTGGTGGAGACATACTGTTTTTTATGAGATTTATATGATGTCCTTCTGTGATGGCAACAAGGATGGAGTGGGCGACATTCCGGGAATCCTCTCGAAGCTGCCATATTTAAAAAACTGGGAGTGGGCGGAATAAGGCTCACTCCTTTTTATCCCTCTCCCAAAGTGGATAACGGATATGACGTTTCAGATTACTGCGATGTGGACCCGGATTACGGGACAATCGAGGATTTTAAACGGCTGGTGAAGGAGGCTCATAAGCTTGGGATCAAGGTGATAGCCGATATGGGTGGAGGGAAGAGAGCCCAACAACTGGGAATCCTTTTTTGGAGGGAGCGCATGGGAGTATGACCGAAACTCCGGGCAGTATTATTATCATTCTTTTGCCAGGGAGCAGGCGGACCTAAACTGGAAAAATCCCCAGGTAAAGAAGGCTATATACAAGGTTCTTGACTTCTGGCTGGAAAAAGGAATCGATGGGTTTCGGTTTGACGTCATCAACAATCTGTCAGTTTCTGAAACAATGGAGGACAATCCTAGGGAAGTCAATGGTGAGCAGATCCATGTAAACGATGTGAATCAGCCTGGCATATATGAAAGGAATGGTCATATTAATGATAATACAGAAATTAGAGGACGGCTGGAAGCTCAGAGACTGTTCTTCCGGAGTGTGTTTTGATACAAAAGTGCCTGGAACCGTTTTCGGGACCTGGCTGGAATGTGGAGCGATGGAAGATCCATACTGGAGGGACCGGGAGGATCAGGCGCTTGCCATGATGGAGGCGGATTATGAATACAGCCTTACCGTAACCCTGGAAAAGGAGGTCGCAAAGTGTGAAACAATCTGGCTTCGGTTTGAGGGAATCGATACGCTGGCAGATATCTGGCTGAACGGGCTTTATTTGGGACAGGCGGACAATATGCACCGGATCTGGCAATATCCGGTAAAGCAGCTGGTGAAGGCGGAAAATAAAATCCGGGTTCTGATTCACTCGCCCCTTCCTTTTATCCGAAAGGCGTATGAGGAAGATCCGTATGATGGGGCTCCGGAATCCATGAAGGGTTTCCCGTTTCTGAGGAAAGCTCACTGTTCTTTTGGCTGGGACTGGGGGCCCAGGCTTCCTGATGCGGGCCTGTTCCGGAATGTGGCATTGATCGGTGCAAAAAGGGCGGTGATCAATGGCGCACACATCAGACAGTCACACGGGGAGGAGGCTGTGGTGCTTTCCATATATCCGGAGATTGAAACCTTTTGCAAAGAATGCGTGTACTCTTGGGATGTGAGAGTTATGGATCCGGAAGGAACGCTTACGGAGTATCCGGATTCTCCGAAAACAGTGACGATTCCCCAGCCAAAGCTGTGGTGGCCCAACGGATATGGGGAACAGCCTCTCTATCTTGTGGAGCTGGTTTTAAAGGAGGGGAATGAAATCCTGGATGAGTGGAGCAGAAAAATCGGCCTCAGAACCATAAAAATGAACACGGATAAAGACGAATACGGAAGACGGTTTGCTCATGAGGTCAACGGAGTGGAGATCTTTGCCATGGGAGCCGATTATATTCCGGAAGATTGTATCAGAGGAAGAGTCAGCCGGGTACGGACAAAAAAACTGCTGGAACATTGCCGGGAATGCAATTTTAACGTTATCCGCGTATGGGGAGGAGGATATTATCCCGATGACTTTTTTTATGACCTTTGTGACGAACTGGGGCTTGTGGTCTGGCAGGATTTTATGTTTGCCTGCGCAATCTATCCTCTTACACCGGAATTTGAAGAGAATGTGAAAGCCGAAATCCGGGACAATGTAAAACGGATCCGCCATCATCCCTGCCTTGGGCTGTGGTGCGGAAATAATGAGATGGAGATGTTTATTTCCGCCAATCAGTGGATCAGAAAGCCCGTTCAGAAGACGGAATACTTAATTATGAATGAGAGGATTATACCGGAACTTTTAAAGCAGTATGATCCGGATACCTTTTACTGGCCCTCCAGTCCGTCATCCGGCGGTGATTTTGATATTCCCAATGATCCGGACCGCGGGGACGTGCATTACTGGGAGGTATGGCACGGAGGGGTACCTTTTACTGAATACCGGAAATTTTATTTCCGCTATCTTTCGGAGTTTGGCTTTCAGTCGTTTCCTTCCCTAAAAACAATTGAAAGCTTTACGGAGGCTGAGGATAGAAACATATTTTCCTATGTAATGGAAAAGCATCAGAGAAATAATGGGGCCAATGGAAAAATCCTTCAATATATGAGCCAGATGTACCGGTATCCGGAGTCATTTTCACACATTGTTTATGTTTCCCAGCTTCTACAGGCAGAGGCCATCCGGTATGGAGTGGAGCATTTCAGACGGAACCGCGGCAGATGTATGGGCTGTGTATACTGGCAGTTAAACGATTGCTGGCCAGCCGCTTCCTGGTCTTCCATTGATTACGGCGGAAGGTGGAAGGCGCTGCACTATTTCGCCAGGCGCTTTTTTGCACCGGTCCTGCTTTCCTGCGAGGAAGAAGGGGCCTTAACAGGGTCAATGGATGTGAACGAAGAAAACCGGACAATTCGAAATACTGCCCGTTTTTATGTAACAAACGAAACCAGAGTACCGTTTCAGGGGGCTGTTTGCTGGAGTCTGAGAAGTTCCCGGTCCGATGTGCTTAAACAGGGAAAGTTTGAGACCCGCATCGCTCCTTTGTCAGTAGAAAAACTCCCATTGCTGGATTTCTCGGAAATGGACGGAAGGGAATGCTATCTGTCTTACAGCCTGTATCAGGAGGAGGTATTGGTTTCCCATGGTTTCAGCCTGTTCGTGCCGCCCAAGCATTTTGTGTTTTGTAACCCAAAACTGAAAGTTTGGACGGAAGGAGACGAGATTTTTGTAAAAGCTGAGGCGTATGCAAAGGGAGTTGAGATTGGAAACAGAGCCGGTGATCTGCTCCTTTCTGATAATTATTTTGATATGGATTCCGGTATAAAAAAGGTACGGATTGCAGACGGCGGACCGGAGGGGCTGTATGCAAGGAGCATCTATGAGATAGGGAGAAGCAGTGATGAGTGATTACAGGAAGGAATATCAGAAATGGTGCAGGGATGAATACTTCGATGCTGAGACGAGAAAAGAGCTCCTGGGCCTCAACGATGAGGAAGAGATCAGAGACCGTTTTTACCGGGAGCTGGAGTTTGGAACAGGCGGTTTAAGAGGCGTAATGGGAGCAGGATTAAACCGGATGAACTGCTATACCGTGAGAAAAGCCACCCAGGGGCTCGCCAATTATATGAAGCGGCAGGAAGGTGAGAAAAAAGCGGTAATCGCTTATGATTCCCGCCATAATTCCGGAGAGTTTGCCATGGAAGCAGCTCTGTGTCTCTGTGCCAACGGAATCCAGGTGTTTCTGTTTGATGATCTGCGTCCAACGCCGGAACTGTCTTTTGCCGTCAGAGAACTGGGCTGTATGGCAGGAATCGTGGTGACGGCCAGCCATAACCCTTCGGAATATAATGGCTATAAGGTCTATTGGTCGGATGGGGCACAGATCACATGGCCGAAAGATATGGAGATTCTCCAGGAGGTGAGGGCGGTAACCGACTTTTCCTGCGTTAAGAGCATGTGCAGAGAAAAGGCCCAATGCGAAGGACTGCTCCGATTCATTGGTGAGGAGATGGAGACCTGTTACATAAACGCTCTGAAAGTTCTGGTGCAGGAGCCGGAAGTTTTAAAAAAAGGTGCACCGGATTTAAAAATTGTATATACCCCCCTCCATGGAACGGGAAACGTGCCGGTAAAGAGAATTCTAAAAGAGCTTGGATTTGAAAAAGTATATGTTGTGGAGAAACAGGAACAGCCGGACGGCAATTTTCCTACGGTCAATTCTCCTAATCCGGAGGATGAAAAGGCATTTGTCATGGCACTTGCATTGGCAAGGAAAGTGGATGCTGACCTGGTGCTGGCAACTGATCCCGATGCGGACCGTTTAGGCGTGTATGCGAAGGAGGGAAAAACCGGTGACTACATGGCATTTACCGGTAATATGTCCGGAATGATTATCTGTGAATACCTTTTGAGCCGCAGGAAGGAAAAACGCACACTGCCCCAAAACGGTGCTGTTGTAACGACCATTGTTTCCGGAAAAATGGCAAAAGCCGCCTGCCGTGAATATGGGGTAACGCTTATTGAGACACTGACCGGTTTCAAATACATCGGAGAACAGATAAGACTTTTTGAAGAACAGGGAACCTATGAGTATCTCTTTGGATTTGAAGAAAGTTATGGCTGCCTCATTGGCACTAATTCCCGGGATAAGGACGCGGTATCCGCTGTCATGACCCTATGCGAGGCGGCAGTTTATTATAGAAGTCAGGGGCTGACCCTATGGGATCAAATGGAGACCCTTTATAAGAAATACGGATGTTACAGAGAAAGTCTCCATACCATTGTAAAGGCAGGGCCAGAGGGATCGGAGGAAATTACCGGCCTGTTGGAAGAGCTGAGACGTAATCCATTCAAATCAGTGGGAGGATTTGGAACAGTGGAATTTTACGACTACAGGGAGGATTGGAAAATCAGACTGAAGGATGGAACAAGAGCGCGGACAGGACTTCCGCGGTCCGATGTCCTGTATTACCTGTTGGAAGAGGACAACTGGATCTGTATCAGACCCTCAGGCACAGAACCCAAGGTCAAGATTTATATAGGGACCCGGGCAGAGACGCTGGGGGAGGCAGAAGATCGGCTTTCTGCTATTTGGAACGATGTGGAAGGCAGGCTCGCTGCAGAATTTGTTTGAATGGCGGGCCGTGAAAGATGAAGAGGAAAAGCGGCATTTTACGAAAAACTCGGCAGCGGTTGTTTTTACAGCCGCTGCCTGAACCATTTATGCTGTTTTGCCTGAAAAATGGATGTTATAAATATCAGCATAAATGCCGTTTTTGGATATCAGTTCATTGTGAGTGCCGGTTTCTGCGATGTCGCCGTTTTGCATTACCACAATGCTGTCGGCATGATAAATAGTTGACAGGCGATGGGCCACCACGAAGCTGGTACGTCCTTTGAGCAATTGCCACATGGCCTTTTGTATGACCATTTCAGTCCGGCTGTCCACGTTGGAAGTGGCTTCATCAAGGAGGATAATTTCCGGATCAGCAACAAAGGCGCGGGCAATGGTGATAAGCTGCTTTTGTCCCTGTGATATATTGTCTGCACCTCCATAGCGGAAGCTCACCTGTTCACAGGAAAGGGAGGAACAGCCATCTGTTGTTTCTGATTCAGGGGCGTCCATAATGCTTAAATTGGTATCCAGAATCTCATAAACACGCTTTGCCGATACCTGGCCGCGGGGGAGTGTGAGGATGACATTGGTCAGCAGTCCAAAACCTATCAGGATTTGCATGGAATAGTTAATGGCCGCTATGATCGCGCCCACCTCCAAATTTCCGGAGGCCCCACGGCTTCCGCCGATCCACAGGATGGCTAAGGTGGCCATATTCAGGATCAAGGTGATCAAAGGTACAAAAATGCTCATAATGGTGCCTGCCGTGACAGCGGTCTGGGTATAAGCACGATTGATTTCCCCATACTTTCTGCAGTCTTCCTCTTCCTTGGCAAATGCGCGGATCACACGAACTCCGGTCAAGCCCTGCAAAGGGTAAAGATCAGCATAAGGCCGCCCTGCCTCCAGATATAGCCGATGTCTCCAGCTGCGATGCCCTTGTCAACAATGCCTGCCGTGAGATAAGGGAGATACAGGGCGCTTCCCGTTTGTATAAGCAGGAACATAATGGCCAGTATGGTTTTTACAGGAGGCAGCCGTTTCAAAATTCTAAGCATTGGCAGCCCCTTCTTTTTGATCGAACATGGTACGGATGAGATGGTTTATTCCATAAATGAAAAGTATAATAAAAGACATAATAACTCCTTTCTGCCTGAAAAAAGGCGCAAAAAAATAAAGGCGCTGCCAAATGGCTTTTGGAAAGACAGCGCCAATGCTGTTATTGCTGGGTATCATTATTTATTCTTCGTCATCGTGGGGAGTTTTGGGCGGAGGAGGCGTCGGCCTGCCAAAGAAATTTGGTCCGTGTCCGTTGAGTCTTGGATCATTGCAGCCTGGTTCAAAATGTCCGGCGCCATGAGAATCTCCCGGCCTTCTGTTCTGCCAGCCATGATAGTCTTCTCTGCGGCCAAACGGGTGCCGGCCGCCATGCATAAACATTGTCTCAAACCGTTCATTTCCCATCCTCTCACGGGCAGAGCGAAGCCATTCCAGCCTTTCGCTGTCCTCATCATCCCCAAGCTGGGCTTCAAGTGCCGCGATGACGCGGTCGAGATACTCACCGAATAAGGTTTGTTCCTCCTCGCTGAGGCAGTTGAAAATATCTCCAAAATCCGAGCGGGGCTGCTGCTCATTTTTTCCTTTTTCCGTGAGCTGTACCAGCATGACGCGTCTGTCAGCTTCTGAAGGAGTGCGGGTGATATAACCGCCTTTCTCCAGCTTGTTAAGAAGCTCATTAAGGGATTGTATCCGAATCCCCAGCAGATAAGACAAGTCTTTTGTGCTGATTTCCGATTGCATTTTGAGCATTGCCAAAACCCTGCCTTGCCCCCGGGTTGGATCGGCCATGGGGCCGTGCTGTGCATGTTGCTGTAAATGGTGACGCTGTAAAAGCCATTGAAGCCTTGAGAGCTTTTCGTAAAGCTCTGTAAAATTATCTTCCATCATAATAACTACCTCCTAAATTTGAAAGTTAATCAGGTACCTTAAATACATTGTAATGGTACCTGATGAAAATGTCAAGAAAATTTTTGAAAGGTACCTGTTTATTCTTTGCTTCTTATGCCGGAGTATTTTCAATCAATAAATTTCAATATAAAGTAAGAGGGAAGAAGCAAATTCTCTAAAAGTCCGGATAAGCCGGGAGTCAGGAACATGGAAAGGTGGAAAGACATACCTGGAGCGTGACAGGCAAAAGGAGGAAGAATAAAGAATAAGGATATAGGCGGGGTGGAGACAAAGGAAATCAGCTTATAAAAAATCCTGCAGGTAAAAGAGTTGAATGTTTATCAAAGGAGGGTGAGAAATTAAGAAGCTTCTATTAATAATAAGGTCAAAAAATCAGAGAGAGTTTTCTTATGAGATGTGATCATTTCCAAGACGCAGCAGAAAGTGGTAAAAGAAAATCTTTGGATACAGATTAAGGTCAGGGACCTGATGCTGGGTTATATGAGCCAATGAATATTAAAATATAAAAATATATTGTATTTTCAGAAAAATTATGGTATGATAACCTGTGTTTGACTATAGGAGGTGGAAACGTGATCAGGATTATTTTATCAATCATATTTGTTATCATATGTGTTGCTTTATCAGCAATAATTCTTTTACAGGAAGGAAAGAGTCAGGGCCTGGGTTCTATCGGCGGTATGGCAGATACCTACTGGGGCAAAAATAAAGGCCGTTCCATGGAAGGAAAGCTGGAGAAATTCACAAAATACGGAGCAGTCCTGTTTTTTATTCTGGCACTGGTACTGAATCTGAATATACTGTAAGGACAAAACACTCTTGTATGGTAACAAGGGTGTTTTTTTCACATTATGGGAAGATTTTGTAATACCTCCCGGTAAAGTGCGGATAATAAAGAAAAGAATAAAAGATTAATAGATAAAAATGATATTTAAGAGAGGAAGACAATGACAGAAGAACAATTAATGCAGCGGAAAGCCATGCTTCTCCAGCTGTTTGAAGACCCTGCCTATGTGCCTATGAAATTAAAGGAGCTGGCTATGCTTTTTGATATTCCCAAGGATCAAAGGGAAGATTTAAAAGAGGTACTGGATACACTTTTGGCAGAAGGAAAGATCGGTATATCACAAAAAGGAAAATACGGAAAACCGGACTTAGGTTCCATTGCCGGAATATTTTTTGGACATTCCAAGGGCTTTGGTTTTGTTACGGTGGAAGGACTGGATCAGGATATTTATATTCCGGAAGATAAAACAGGCGGCGCCCTTCACGGGGATACGGTGCTGGTATCCGCCGAATCAAAGCCAGGAAACGGAAAAAGGGCGGAAGGCCATGTTGTCAAGGTGCTGGAGCATGCCAATGGGCAGATCATAGGGTATTATCAGAAAAATAAGAATTTTGGTTTTGTTATCCCGGATAACCAGAAAATTTCAAAGGATGTATTCATTCCACAGGGCAAGGATATGGGTGCCATGACCGGCCACAAGGTGGTGGTTAAAGTTACTGATTTCGGAGGGGCAGAACGGAAGCCGGAAGGGATTATAACGGAGATTCTTGGACATGTTAACGATCCGGGTACGGATATTCTTTCCATTGTAAGGGCATACGGGCTTCCGGAGGAATTTCCAGACAGTGTGATGAAACAGGTTGCAGCAGTTCCGGATGCAATTAGCGGAAAAGATATGCAGGGACGTCTGGATCTTAGAAGTTTGCAGACAGTTACCATTGATGGAGAAGATGCAAAGGATCTTGACGATGCCATCACCATATCAAAAAAGGATGGAATCTATACTTTAGGCGTTCATATCGCGGATGTTACCAATTATGTGACGGAAAACAGCCCTTTGGATGAGGAAGCCTTAAGGAGAGGGACCAGTGTATATCTGGTGGATCGGGTAATCCCCATGCTGCCTCATAAGCTGTCAAACGGAATCTGCTCCCTGAATCAAGGGGAAGACCGTCTGGCTTTAAGCTGCATCATGGACATTGATGGAAACGGCAACGTAATGGGACATAGAATTGCAGAGACCGTCATAAACGTAGACCGGAGAATGACCTATACGGCAGTGAATGCCATTGTGACCGATCATTATGAGGCAGTGATGAAAGAATATGAGGAATTTATTCCCATGTTTGAGCAGATGAAGGAACTGGCCGGTATTCTGCGGGAAAAGAGGAAAAAGAGAGGTTCCATTGATTTTGACTTCCCGGAGACAAAGGTGATTCTTGATGAGCGGGGAAAGCCATTGGAGATTAAGCCTTATGAAAGAAATGCAGCGACTAAAATCATCGAGGATTTTATGCTCATGGCAAATGAAACAGTTGCAGAGGATTATTTCTGGCAGGAGATCCCTTTTCTTTACCGGACCCATGACAACCCGGATCCGGAAAAGATGAAGAGTCTTGCCACGCTGATCAACAATTTTGGATATTCCATCCGTTTCCACAATGGAGAAGTTTATCCCAAGGAAGTCCAGAAGCTCCTAGCCAATGCGGAGGATACGCCGGAGGAAGCCCTGATCAGCCGTCTGGCCCTGCGTTCCATGAAGCAGGCCAAATATACGGTGGCAAATACCGGCCATTTTGGTCTGGCTGCCAAATATTATACTCACTTTACTTCGCCCATCAGAAGGTATCCGGACTTGCAGATCCACCGGATTATAAAAGAGAACTTAAGGGCAGGTTTAACGGAAAAGAGGATCAGCCATTACGATAAGATACTTCAGCAGGTGTCTGTCCAGTCCTCTGTCACAGAGCGGAGAGCCGATGAAGCGGAGCGGGAGACCATTAAGCTTAAAAAGTGTGAATATATGGAAAGGCATATTGGAGAAGAGTTTGACGGAGTGATCTCTGGAGTGACAAACTGGGGGCTTTATGTGGAACTTCCCAATACTGTGGAAGGATTGATTCATGTGAATCAGCTTCAGGATGATTATTATCGTTTTGATGAAGAGCATTATGAGCTGGTAGGTGAAATGACCAGGAAAACCTATAAACTTGGTCAGCCTATCCGGGTTATAGTGGCGGGTACGGATAAGCTTTTGCGTACCATCGACTTTATTCCGGCGAAGGATTTTGAAGAGGAATAACAGGAGGATTGTAAAATGGGGAAAGAAAGTTTCAAATTAATTGCCAACAACAAAAAGGCATATCACGATTATTTTATTGATGAAAAATATGAGGCCGGCATTGAACTGGCCGGAACGGAAGTAAAATCCATCCGCATGGGCAAATGCAGTGTTAAGGAATCCTTTGTCAGGATCGACAAAGGAGAAGTTTATGTCTGTGGAATGAATATCAGCCCATATGAAAAAGGGAATATCTTTAACAAAGACCCTTTAAGGGTCAGAAAGCTGCTGCTTCACAAGGCCGAGATCGGAAAACTGGATGCAAAGATTGCTCAGAAGGGGTATACCCTGGTTCCGCTTCAGGTATATTTTAAGGGAAGCCTGGTAAAGGTGGAAATTGGCCTTGCCAGAGGTAAAAAACTATATGATAAGAGAGAAGACATTGCTAAAAAGGATCAAAAAAGGGAATTGGAAAGAGACTTTAAGGTGAGGAATCTTTAGCTGGGAGACACTTTAAGCCTCCTAAATCTGTACAGAAGACTGTTTTAATGCTAAAATAGCCTTATTAAAAGATGGAGGAAAAGCGGATGGCATTATATGATTATGTGGGGGCATTAAGGCGGGGCCGCAGACAATATCAGGCTTCCGTATCAAAGGGAGAATATCCGTATCTGCCGGTCCTTGATGAAATACTGTCCTATACGGATATTGTTTCTGAAGTGAGCTTGGGGATCATGGATATTCCTCTGGAAAAGGTGGTAGGTACAAAAACAGAGGGACGCACCAGCGCCTTTGCCAGTAATTTTATGCCCCTTTTGTCGGAAAAATCGGAATTTGGAGCGAAATGGGCATATTTGTATGACCGTCAGATTGAAGAGGGAATCCATGATCCAATTGTAGCCTATGAATTTATGAACCAGTATTACGTTCAGGAAGGCAATAAAAGGGTCAGTGTTTTAAAATATGTAGGTGCTTTCAGCATTTCAGCCTCTGTCACCCGCCTGATTCCAAAACGGAACGATAATCTGGACAACAGGCTTTACTACGAATTTCTGGATTTCTATCAGGTATCCTTTAACTGCGACGTGTGGTTCAGCAAAGAAGGAAGCTATGATAAACTGATCAAAGCCATGAATAAGAATACGGGAGAGCTTTGGAGTGAGGATGACAGAATCGTTTTTAAATCCGCCTATGACCGTTTTTCCAAAGCATTTCATGCCTTTGGCGGTGATGATTATGATATGACATGTTCCGATGCTTTTCTCATCTATGTGGAGTTGTTGGGATATGATGAGGTAAAGGACAGGATCGAGGGACAAATAAAAAAAGATCTGGTCAAGATAAAGGATGAACTTCTTCTGGCTTCCAGAGGCAATAAGATTGCTTTGGTGGAACAGCCGGATGAAATCGAAGAAGCATCAGATAGCAGTCCTCTTAAGCTCATCAACTGGCTGCGCCCGTTCCAGACCATTGAACCTCATATGCTGAAGATCGCTTTTATCCATGCAAAAACAGCGGAAACTTCAAGCTGGACATATGGCCATGAGCTGGGCCGGATGCATCTGGAGCAGGCTTTTGACGGCGCCATACAGACCACAGCCTTTTTTAACGCAGATTCCGAACCTGAGATCGCAGGCGCCATTGAAATGGCTATTGCTGCCAGGTGCAACGTGATATTCACCACTGCCTCCCAGATGATTAATTTAAGTGTGAAAACCGCAATCGATCATCCGGAGGTAACGGTTTTCAACTGTTCCGTTAATATGTCCTATTCTTCCATCTGCACTTACTATGGAAGGATGTATGAATCGAAATTTCTCATGGGCGCACTGGCGGCTTCCATGTCCCAGGATGAGAAGATCGGATATATTGCTGATTATCCCATTTACGGCAACATCGCAAACATCAATGCATTTGCCCTGGGAGCAAGGATGATCAATCCATATGCCAAGGTGTACTTAGAATGGTCAAGGGTGAGAGACAGGGAGCCCCAGGCAGAGTTTGGAAAAGAGGGAATCACCTTTATTTCAGGGGATGATATGATAACTCCCCAGACACCCTCCAGGGAATATGGGCTTTACCAGAAGAATCCGGATGGACGACTTAAAAACCTGGCCACACCCATCTGGCATTGGGGCAAATTCTATGAAAGAATTGTCAACATCATATGCCGTGGGGATTTTGACCGGAAGGAAATGAAGGGAAAGCAGGCAATAAATTACTGGTGGGGAATGTCGGCAGACGTGATCGATGTCATCTGCTCCAAAAATCTGCCTCACGGTACCAGCCGGCTGATCGCATTTTTAAGAAATTCCATACGGGCAGGAAGCTTCCAGCCTTTTGAAGGAATCATTTATTCTCAGGATGGGAAGATCCAGTGTAAGGAAAACGCTAGTCTTACTCCTGAGGAAATAACCACCATGAACTGGCTGACAGAAAATGTGGTTGGACAGATTCCGGCATTTGACGAGCTTACGGAGGAAGCTCGGTCTCTGGTACGTCTCCAGGGACAGACAATATACGAAAATACGGATATGGAGGAACAGCGTGAAGATCCTGGTACTGTCTGATCATGAGTCAAAATCACTCTATGAATATTATTCGCCGGAAAAATTGAAGGACATTGATTTGATCATTTCCTGCGGTGATTTAAGGGCGAATTACCTTACATTTTTTGCTACATTTTCCCATGCCCCGGTCTTTTATGTCAGGGGAAACCATGATGGAAGGTATGAGGAGTGTCCTCCTGAGGGCTGTACCTGCATTGAGGATGATATTGTGACCTTTCAAGGAATCCGGATAATGGGGCTGGGCGGTTCCATGCAATACATTCCCGGCTCGCCAAACCAGTACACGGAACGGGGGATGGAACGGAGGATCAAAAAACTGTGGTGGAAGCTTAAGAAAAACAAAGGCTTTGATATTTTGGTCACCCATGCCCCGGCATATCAGCTCAACGATCTGCCGGACCTGCCTCATCAGGGATTTTCCTGTTTTAAGACATTAATGGACAAGTATTGTCCCAAATACTTTCTTCATGGACACGTCCATGCCAATTATGGTAAGTGCTTTAAGAGAGAAGACCAGTATGGCTGTACAACAGTTGTCAATGCATATGAATATTATATTATCGAGTACCCGGAAAATCTGTAACATTTTAAACCAGCGGTTACATATGATATAAGAGAAGCCTGATGGATAAAACCTCAATCGGAGTATCGACAATCTGGCTCTATTTTTATAAGATGTAGAGACACTCTTTGCACTGCATAAATCTACAGTACAAACTGAACAGGCGATAGCTATTATAAGCTATAGGGCCGGGTTGCCAAGTGCGACAACGGATGACTTTCATGCATCTGTGGGACAGTAGTTTACTCGTATTGTTCCACAGGTGCATTTTTTGTGTTACGAAATATGAAAATAAACAGATTGGGGACTTAATGCAGGTGCCATAAGGCTATCTTATTCAATGGGGGTAACTGTTATGGAACGGATTTTTAAAAGGAAAAGGGAAAGAGATCCGAGAGGCATTGCCATGCACGTATCAATGGTCACCATTGTGATCAATCTGTTTCTTTCGGTGTTTAAGCTGGCGGCCGGCATCCTGGCCAACTCCGGAGCTATGATTTCCGATGGGGTACATTCGGCATCCGATGTATTAAGCACAATTGTGGTCATCATAGGGGTAAACATAGCCGGTAAAAAGTCAGATAAGGAGCATCCATACGGCCATGACCGTATGGAATGTGTGGCGGCCATTATCCTGTCAGCTATGCTCATGGCTACGGGAATGGTTATTGGAATAAGCGGAGTGAAGAAGATCGCGGCGGGAAATGGGGAAGAAGCCGTTATTCCGGGACTGTTGGCATTGTTTGCCGCAGTTATGTCCATAGCTGTAAAGGAATGGATGTACTGGTACACAAGGGCGGCGGCAAAGAAGATACATTCAGGCGCAGTCATGGCGGATGCCTGGCATCACCGCTCCGACGCTCTGTCTTCCGTGGGAGCCATGATCGGCATTGCCGGAGCAAGACTAGGCTATCCGGTTCTGGACTCTTTGGCCAGTGGGGTCATCTGTATTTTTATCGGCAAGGCAGCCATCGATGTTTTTCGGGATGCAATGGATAAGATGGTGGATAAAGCCTGCGATGATGAAACGGTCCAGAAAATGAAGGAATCTGCCATGGCGGTCATGGGAGTGAAGCAGATTGATGATATCAGGACCAGGATGTTCGGCGCTAAAGTGTATGTGGACATTGAGATCGCTGCCGAGGGGAACCTGGTTCTTGTGGAATCCCATGAAATCGCAGAGAACGTCCATCTGTCCATTGAGAAGCATTTTCCCGATGTAAAGCACTGCATGGTACATGTGAATCCATTACCTGAAACTGAAATTCAGCAAAATGATCAAAGGTGCTTGTAGGTTTTCCCTCCTGTGATATAATAATAAGAAGATTTTACGTTTGACAGGAGGCAGATAAAATGAAAGAAACCATTAAAAATCTGGTGGAGAGGAGGAGTGTGCGCAGCTACTCCTCAAAACAAATAACAAAGGAAGAGCTTTATGCCATCCTGGAAGCTGGAAGGAAAAGGGGCTGCGTAAGGAAAGTGCGTGGCCTTTCATTTAACCTGTATTTTTAGATATAACTTCAAATTATAATACACATTCCTATTATTTAGTTGACAAATAGATGATGGATTGCTATCATTTAAATTACTATACAAAAAGGCGGGGATATGGATGGAGAGAATTGTATTATCATTGTTGGTTGATAACACCTCCGGCGTTTTAAGCCGTGTGGCAGGACTGTTTAGCCGCCGTGGCTATAATATTGAAAGCCTTACGGTAGGTGTGACTGCGGATGAGAGATATTCCAGGATGACAGTGGTGTCCACAGGCGATCAGGAGATTTTAGACCAGATTGAAAAGCAGCTGCGAAAGCTGGAAGATGTAAGGGATATCAAAGAATTAAAGCCGGGCCATTCTGTTTACAGGGAGCTTATTCTGGTCAAGGTACATGCCAATGCCAGTGAACGTCAGGCGATCTGTGCCATAGCCGATATTTTCAGAGCTACCATTGTGGATGTGGGCAGGGATTCCGTGACCGTCATGCTGACAGGAGATCAGTCAAAGCTTGATGCAGTCATTAATTTGCTGGAAGATTACGAAATTTTAGAGCTTGCGAGAACCGGCCTTACAGGGCTTTCAAGAGGCTCTGACGATGTCCGTTATCTGCCATAGGCAGTCTGGATTTGTAAGCTAGAGGTATTGCCAAAGGCGGACAGTGAGTCGTCGGCAGGGTTCCTTTAACAAAAATATATCAAGAGTCAGTATATGAGGAGGAAATAAAAGATGGCAAAGATTTACTATCAGGAAGATTGCAATTTATCCTTATTGGAAGGTAAGACCATTGCAGTGATTGGATACGGCAGCCAGGGCCATGCCCATGCACTTAATTTAAAGGAGTCCGGATGCGATGTGATTGTAGGACTTTATGAGGGAAGCAGTTCCTGGGCCAAAGCTGAGGCACAGGGATTAGCTGTTTATACAGCAGCAGAGGCTGCAAAAAAGGCTGACATCATCATGATTTTGATCAATGATGAGAAACAGGCTGCCATGTACAAGGAGTCCGTAGAGCCTAATTTAAAGGATGGGGACATGCTGATGTTTGCTCATGGCTTTGCCATTCACTTTGGACAGATCGTTCCTCCAAAGAATGTGGATGTTACCATGATCGCACCAAAGGCTCCCGGCCATACCGTAAGAAACGAATATCTGGTAGGCAGAGGAACTCCATGTCTGGTTGCTGTTCATCAGGATTACACAGGCAAGGCAAAGGACAAGGCCCTTGCTTATGCATTGGCGTTAGGCGGCGCAAGAGCAGGCGTGTTGGAGACAACCTTTAAGGTTGAGACAGAGACAGACCTTTTTGGTGAGCAGGCTGTATTGTGCGGAGGCGTTTGCGCACTGATGAAGGCAGGCTTTGAAACTCTGGTAGAAGCCGGATATGCTCCTGAGAATGCTTATTTCGAATGTATTCATGAGATGAAGCTGATCGTGGACCTGATTTTTGAAAGCGGCTTTGCAGGAATGAGATATTCCGTTTCCAATACTGCCGAATACGGTGATTATATCACAGGACCAAAGATCATTACCGACGAGACAAAGAAGGCAATGAAGCAGGTTCTTGCAGATATTCAGGATGGAACCTTTGCCAAGGACTGGCTGTTGGAGAACCAGGTGGGTTGTGCTCACTTTAATGCTGTTAGAAAAAAAGAGGCTTCTCACCAGTTGGAAAAGGTAGGAAGCGAGCTTCGTAAGCTGTACAGCTGGAATGACGGCGGAAAGCTGATCGATAACTAAGATTTTCTTAGCTGCGGGCGATAGCCCATATATATAGAAGAAACCCGGAAAAAGGATTGCCTTTTTCCGGGTTTCTTCTATAATATATGGAAACTCCTATGGCAGCTAAGCAGCCGCGCTTTGGTACGGGAGTCTGCAATGCAGATTCTTTATTTAGTCGGGATCCCAGCGTCTCTCATGGCTTCAAAAAAATTTTCCATAGCAGTGGACATTCCGCTGGGGTTATAAGCAAACCCAATGGTCCTCTTCCTGATGGCCATTTCCATGGGAATCTGGATCAAATCTCCCCTGTCCAGTTCTTCCTGGACAAATTCCTTGATCACACACCCGATCCCCAGCCCGATTTTTGCGAATTCAATCAGCAGATCCATGGTGGTGACTTCCAAAAGCTGGTTTGGAACAATATGGTTTTCATTGAGGTATTCATCAATGTATTTCCTGGTCATGTTGTTTTTATCCAAAAGGAGGATATTCCCTGTCTGAAAAAGGTCTGCATCCGGACCTTCCCTCAAATACAGGTTATCCAGATAGGATTTGGTTGCAACAAAAATATCCTGAATATCCATAACCGGCTTAAATAAAAGAGGGCGCCGGTTGGTAGGCTCTGCAATCAGTCCCAGATCAATCCGCTGCTGCTCCAGCATGATGATTGTATGGGAAGTGGACTGGCTTTCAATGGTGATCTTAATATGAGGATACTTCTCAATGAATCCCTTTAAATAAGGAAGGAGGATGTACTTGCAAAGGGTGTTGCTGACACCGATTCTTAAGTGCCCGATATTAAAATCCTTAACCCGTTTCAGTTCCAGTTCTCCCCGGTTTAATTCCTCAAAAGCAGCCTTTGTATGATTATATAGAAGCTTTCCCTCTTCCGTAAGCTGGACGCCTCTGGAATTTCGCGTAAATAAAGCCACCTCCAGGCTGTCCTCCAGCTTGCTGATGGATTTGCTGATGGCAGGCTGGCTGATGTAAAGCTCTTTTGCAGCCTTAGAAATATTGCCGGCTTTTGCAACCTCATAAAATATCTTATATTGGGAAAGGTTTTGATCCATGATAAGGTTTCCTTTCATTTTTATAACTAACTATTATATTAAATATTCATATTATGTATTTCTATTATATCAATAAGTATGTTAGAATGTAAAGCAGGAAAATGATGTTGCAGTTCACCCATTGGTAAGCGTTTTCAGCCCGCCAAATTATGATGGAATGGTTGAACGGCAATAGCGATAAATTAACAGGAGGACGCGACAATGGGAATGACGATGACCCAGAAAATTTTGGCAGCCCATGCAGGGCTTTCCCAGGTAAAAGCAGGACAGCTGATTGAAGCGGAGCTGGATCTGGTTTTGGGAAATGATATTACATCTCCGGTTGCCATTAAGGAAATGGAGAAATTTAATAAGGAAACGGTCTTTCATAAAGATAAGATCGCCCTGGTCATGGACCATTTTATTCCTAATAAGGATATTAAATCCGCAGAAAACTGCAAATGCTGCCGTGATTTTGCCAGCAGACACGAAATTTCCAATTATTTCGATGTGGGACAGATGGGAATCGAACATGCCCTTCTTCCGGAAAAAGGACTGGTGGTTGCAGGAGATGCAGTCATTGGAGCGGATTCCCATACATGTACCTACGGAGCGCTGGGAGCTTTTTCCACCGGTGTTGGCAGTACGGATATGGCGGCAGGCATGGTGACAGGTAAAGCCTGGTTTAAAGTGCCTTCTGCAATAAAATTTGAGCTGGTGGGAAAGCCTTCCAAATGGGTTGGCGGCAAGGATGTCATTCTGCACATCATAGGCATGATCGGTGTGGATGGCGCCTTATATAAGTCCATGGAATTTTCCGGAGAAGGCATCAGGAATTTGTCCATGGATGACCGCTTTACCATTTGCAACATGGCCATTGAAGCAGGCGGAAAGAACGGAATTTTTCCGGTGGACGATTTAGCCATTCAATACATGAAGGACCACTCTAAGCGTGACTTCAAAATATATGAGGCAGATGAGGATGCAGAGTATGATGCGGTTTACACCATTGATTTATCCAAGTTAGAGCCTACGGTTTCCTTCCCTCACCTTCCTGAAAATACCAGGACCATGGGTACCTTTGATGAGATTAAGGTGGATCAGTCGGTGATCGGCTCCTGTACCAACGGCAGGCTTGACGATATGCGCATAGCTGCTGCTGTTATGAAAGGGCGGAAGGTGGCAAAAAATGTACGCTGCATTGTGATTCCCGCTACTCAGGAAATCTATCTCCAATCCATGAAGGAAGGACTTTTGGAAATCTTCATCGAATCCGGAGCTGTAGTCAGCACCCCGACCTGCGGCCCGTGTCTTGGCGGCTATATGGGAATCCTGGCGGCAGGAGAGCGCTGTATTTCCACCACGAACCGGAATTTTGTAGGGCGGATGGGTCACGTGGACTCAGAGGTATACCTGTCCAGTCCTGCGGTGGCTGCTGCAAGTGCGATTACTGGCCATATCTCTGCGCCGGATGAACTGGGATTATAGGAGGTCATAAAATATGAAGGCATGTGGATCTGTTTTTAAATATGGAGATAACGTGGATACGGATGTTATCATTCCTGCCAGATATTTAAATATCACCGACGGGAATGAACTGGCAAAACACTGTATGGAAGATATTGACAAAGATTTTGTAACCAATGTGAAAAAAGGGGACATTATTGTCGCAAATAAAAACTTTGGATGCGGTTCCTCCAGAGAACACGCTCCCCTGGTAATCAAGTGCGCCGGAGTGAGCTGTGTTATTGCTGAGACCTTTGCCAGGATTTTCTACCGGAATGCCATTAACATCGGTCTTCCTATTATAGAGTGTCCGGAGGCTGCCAGTGCCATAGAGGCGGGAGATGAGGTGGAGGTGGATTTTGACAGTGGTATCATCACTGATAAGACCACCGGTGAATCCTTTCAGGGACAGGCATTTCCTCCTTTTATGCAGGAGATTATTTCAGCCGGAGGATTATTTCCTTATATAAATAAGAAAAAGTAACTGGTTTTTCCATGGAAAAAACGTCCGCAATTGTCAGGAACTGTATCCGGCTGTTGCGGACTTTTTACTTATCCAATGGCAGCGAGCCAAGATCAAGCCCTGATTTTGACGGTTGCCGCCGGTCAGATACCCTGCAGCCTGCTGCGGGGTATTTGACATCCCGGCATTGCCAATAGTGGAAATACGTATTATAATTAGAAAAAAATTCAAGGAGCTGAACAACATGGTAAAAACAAATGCAATGCGTATGCTTGACAAGGCAAAGATTGAATATGCAACCAGGGAATATGAAGTGGATGAACAGAATTTATCCGGCAGCCACGCAGCGGATATGATGGGGGCGGATCACGGAAGCGTATTTAAAACTCTTGTATTAAAAGGAGAGAAAATGGGATATCTGGTCTGCTGCATTCCGGTGGATGGAGAACTGGATTTGAGAAAAGTGGCGAAGGCTGCCGGAGAAAAGAAGGTGGAGATGATTCCCATGAAAGATTTGCAGAATATTACCGGATACATTCGGGGAGGCTGTTCTCCCATAGGCATGAAAAAACAATTTCCGACATTTGTCGAGGAATCAGCCCTTTCTTATTCGGAAATTGTCGTCAGCGGAGGGCTGAGAGGACAGCAGATCGTCATCTCTCCACAGACCCTGATTGAGTTCATAAAGGGTAGATTTGCCCCTTTAATGCAGGATTAGTTTACATAAAACAAAAAATGAGAGAGACAAGCCATTGCCTCATAACACAATAATTAACATAAATGTAACACTATTGTAAAATATACATATATAAATATTACAAATAGATTAAAAATATACATGGATTATATGTATAATATACACAAAACAAAATAGGAGGTAAAAATTTAGAAATTAAAATATCACAAAAATGTTAAATGGCCATTGACTTTTTTGGCAGGCTTCTTCTATAATTACGGACGTTACCAAGAAACGGCTGTGGAGTGCGCCCTCAGCTCAGGCAAGTGATATAAGAGAAAGAGGTGTATGTATGCTTACACTACGCTCTATCCTTCAGCAGATTTGTCAATTCTTCAGAGGGATGACCCTTAAGGTCACAAAGCGGATGTATCGTTCTTCCGCAGTTTTCATGGCGGGTGCAGCAATTATTACTGTTGTGGCATTTACCTCAGCAGGATTTGGAAGCGGCGGCAGGAATGCTTTAACGGCATTTGCAGAAACGCCGGAATCAGAAGACGTCACGGATCAGGAAGAAGTGAAAGAAGAAACCGTTGCCCAGGCAAAGGCCCAGATAAAGCTTACAGAATCCCGGATGCAGGCACAGCAGCTTGCCGGCAATTTTCTGGAAAAAGAAGTAATCCAAAAGCAGGAGCTGGAGGAAGAATCCCAGGCGGAGACCCGGCGGATCAATGCCCGGATCGCTTTGGAAGCAGAGGCAAAACGGCAGGCAGAAGAAGCGGCCCAAAAGGCGGAAGAAGCGAGAAAAGCGGCAGAAGAGGCTGCAAAGAAGGCAGAAGAAGAAAAGGCCGTTCATGCCATGTCCGTATCTCAGGACGATTATCAGGTATTGCTGCGGATCGTGCAGGCTGAGGCCGGTATTTGTGATGACAGAGGAAAGATACTTGTTGCCAACGTAATTTTAAACCGTGTGAAGAGCGGACAATTTCCGGATACGGTGAAAGGGGTCGTCTATGCACCTTCCCAGTTTTCGCCGGTGTCAAACGGCAGCATTAATTCCGTAAAAGTAACTGATGATACAAGACAGTGTGTTGACCGCGCTTTGGCCGGAGAGGATTACTCCAATGGAGCCCTGTATTTTATGTACCGGGGAGGCTCCAGGAGAGGTGCGGTGAGCTGGTTTGATTCTCATCTGACTTACTTGTTTCAGCATGGGAACCATGAATTTTTTAAATAAAAACATTGTAGAATATTCTGCTTTAGGTGTATACTATATGTGTCCGGCAGGTACCCTTGGAGTCTGCTGTCAAAACTATACGATACATAAAAGGAGAGTATGATTATGATTTTCGACTCAGCAAAAAACCTTGATTTTTACAGAAATCTCGGAATGGATGGAAGATACGAAAAGGCAGTTGATTTTCTTAAGAACACTGATTTGGAGAGCCTGGCGCCAGGCAAATATGAGATTGACGGCAAGAATGTCTTTGCCAATGTAACAGAGTACACAACGGTTCCCTGGGAGGAAGCCAAGTACGAAGCCCACCATAATTATACAGATATCCAATATATGATATCCGGTTCAGAAACCATGACATATGCACGAATCGATGAACTGGCTGAAAAAGTACCTTATAACGAAGAAAAAGATGTTGTATTTTACGACAATGAAAATCCAGGCTTAAAAGTGGTAGTAAAGGCTGGAGAATATATGATTTTCAATCCTTGGGATGGCCATAAGCCAAAGGCAGCTGCCGGTGAACCGGCCTTTATTAAAAAAGTGATTGTTAAAATCAAAGAGAACTGATCAAAAAACGGGAGCCAATCCTTTTTATAGGGGATTGGCTCCCATATTTATTTATGGCTGCCAGTCATCCTGCCCGGACAGGACGGCTTCTTTTGTGAACTTTTTAAGCTGGGATTCTGTCAGACGGCGGATCCAGTCCGGCCGTTCCTTCATTACGCCTCCAGGGCCAAAGCTGCCGTATTCGGCGTAAAAGGTATGGGTATGAGCAGCATCTTTGTTCCAATCATGCCAGCCTTCCTTGCAGATATGATCATCCATGTAGCAGTCTATCAGCACGGTTTTCCCATACTCCCTCCACGGGCGCCCCAGGTATGCGCTGTCCGGGGGGCAGTTGCTTTCAAAACGGCAGTTTGTCATGACATAACCGTATTCCTGGCCTTCTGGAGTGGACGCGGCTGTTACATAGCTGCTGATTTCCTTTCCCGTGTATTTGGAGAAGAAGGTACAGCTTTCAAAATATGCCGTGGCACTGCCGAATATAAAGTCAATATCCCCCTCCACATAACAGTTTTTATAATAATGTCTGCCATTGATCCGGGGAGCATGCTGCTTTGGACCGATAAATCCATTGGGTTCGATTTCCTTCGGAGGAAGGGGGCCTGTAAAAAGAGTATCCTGATTTCCAAGGAAACGGCAGTTTTCAAAAGACAACCGGTCTCCGTCTGCGTAAAGGGCTATGGCCTGCCCAACGTCGTCGCCCTTTCCGGCGCTGTTTTCAAAGGTGAGATTCCTGGCGGTAAAATCATGGGTGTCGATCAGGCAGGAATAGGTCCGGAAGGTGCCCCGCTTCATCCCGTCTTCCATGGTCATGCGGGCATAAAGGCCGCAGGAGAGAATGGTGTCTTCTGCATCGTCCCCGATAAAGGTTACATTTGGAATCGTTACGGTAATCTGTTCTTCATAAAGTCCCTTGTGAATGTAGAGGATGTGTTCCCCGGTATGACCGGCTGGAAGGGAACGAAGCGCTTCTCCAATGCTGTTAAAATCTCCTGTGCCATCTTTTGAAATGTGAATCATAATTATCCTCTCTTTTGCTTATTGTATACATAATGTAAATTATATATTAAATATATACATTTTTTGGGATAATTGCAATAAAAATCATTGACTTATTCTTAACGAAGTGAGATAATAGAAACAAATTTGGATTTTATAAAAGGAGGATTATTCTATGTCAACAAAAGCATATTATCCAATCAATGAAATTGGAAAAGGCAAACCAGGTTTTGCAACCACGCGTTCGATCATTGAAGCTCCGTTTTATGGAAACAATGTTATTAAAGTTAACACTCTTAGAGAGGCATATGACTTGGCAAAGAATTCACCGGGAACCGTAGTAACGGATATGCCGGTATACAGGGGAGAAGAGTTTGGTCTTGAGCGGGATGCCAAAGTTCTCTTATTTAACGATGGTGCAATTACCGGACGTTATGCAACCGCAAGGAGAATTGCAGGAGAGCCCGGCGTAAATTGCGGCGCTTTGGATAAGGTGGTTATGGATGCGGTTTATGAGACCCGTTGGAAAACAATGTATCATGCAGAAGTTTATGCCGGACTTGACCCTGAATTCATGGTGAAAGTTCACCTTCTTATTCCGGAAGGCGAAGAAAATATTCTGTATAACTGGATGCTGAACTTCCAGTATATGTCTGATGAATATGCAAAAATGTATAAAGCTTCCAAGCCAGTCGGTGATGGAAAAGAAACTGATATCTATATCTTCTCTGATCCTCAGTGGAACGGCTCTGACCGTCCCGGTGTAGATCTGTCCTGTTTAAGCGATCCAAAATGTTTGTGCTATTTTAATACGGACCAGAACTGTGCGGCAATCCTGGGTATGAGATACTTCGGAGAGCATAAAAAAGGCACCCTTACCATGGTTTGGGCTCTTGCAAACCGCAACGGATATGCTTCCTGTCACGGCGGACAGAAAGAATATAACCTAACCGATGGTTCAAAATATGTTGCATCTGTATTTGGTTTATCCGGTTCAGGAAAATCCACCATTACCCATGCAAAGCATGGCGGAAAATATGATGTTACGGTTCTTCATGATGATGCATTCATTATCAATACTGACACCTGCTCATCTGTGGCAATAGAACCCACATACTTTGATAAAACACAGGATTATCCGACCGGCTGTGAAGATAATAAATATCTTTTAACTGCCCAGAACTGCTCCTGTACCATGGATGAAGACGGAAAGATCCAGCTGGTAACAGAAGACATCAGAAACGGAAATGGACGTGCCATCAAGTCAAAACTGTGGTCTCCAAACCGTGTGGATAAGATCGATGCGCCGGTCAATGCTATTTTCTGGATCATGAAGGATCCGACCATTCCACCTGTAGTCAAGCTGAAAGGTGCTTCCCTGGCCTCAGTTATGGGTGCGACTCTTGCGACCAAGAGATCATCAGCAGAGCGTCTTGCACCGGGAGCTGATCCAAATGCTCTGGTAGTTGTTCCATATGCAAACCCATTCAGAACCTATCCTTTGGTCAATGACTATGAAAAATTCAAAAAGCTGGTAGAAGAGAAGAACGTGGATTGTTACATTATTAATACTGGCGATTTCATGGGTAAGAAGGTTCAGCCAAAGGATACCTTGGGAATTCTGGAGGCCATCGTGGACAAGACGGCCCAGTTTAAGCAGTGGGGACCGTTCTCTGATATCGAGATCTTTGAATGGGAAGGATTTGTTCCGGATCTTGACGATGCCGTTTATGCGGAGCAGTTAAAAGCCCGTATGGAAGACAGGGTGAAATTCGTTGCAAATACTGCTACTGTTAAGGAAGGCTATGATAAACTTCCTGATGATGCTCTGGCAGCCCTTCAGAAAATTGTTGAAGAACTGAAATAAAATTTCATAGAGACGAAAAAGGGATCTCCTTTTTCGTCTCTGTTTTTTGCGAATGCCGCGTCAACTAAGAAAAGCTTGCAAAGCCTGTTTTCCTTAGTTTCACTGACACAGGAGGAACCATGAATAAAGATTATTTTTTGTTTGATTTGGACGGAACGCTTACAGATCCAAAGGAAGGGATAACAAAGTCCGTCCAATATGCTCTCCGTCATTTTGGAATTGAGACGGAGAACTTAGATGAGCTTTGCTGCTTTATCGGACCGCCATTAAAGGACAGCTTTATGGAATATTACGGCTTTAGCGAGGAACAGGCAGGAAAGGCCATCGACGTTTACCGGGAGTATTTCTCAGGAAAAGGGCTGTATGAAAATAAGGCGTATGAGGGTGTTGCAGAAGTTTTGCAGTCCTTTCTTAATGCGGGGAAAAAGCTTTATGTGGCCTCCTCAAAGCCTGAGGTGTTTGTCAGGATGATCCTGAAGCATTTTGAACTGGATTCCTATTTTACGTTTATGGGCGGTGCCGATATGGGAGAAACCAGGGTGAAAAAAGCCGATGTGATCCGCTACGTTTTAGAAGAATGCGGAATCAGGGACCTGGACAAAACGGTGATGATCGGAGACAGAAAGCATGATGTTCTGGGGGCAAAAGAAATCGGAATTGCCTCTGTAGGGGTGCTGTACGGTTATGGAAGCGAGCAGGAGCTTAAAGCGGCCGGAGCAGATGTTCTGGCTGAAACAATTTTTGATTTGCAGAATCTTTTATAGTGTGCTATACTGAGTCTCTAACGCCGGAACAGGATAGCATAAAAGCCGGATACATTTCGATGATCAGGAGGAATACAAGAGATGAAAAAGGTGGAGATCGGATTCTGGGGAATTGAATCCATCCTGGAGTTTGTCTCAATTGCGGGAGCGTGTAAAGAGAAGATGAATCTGGCCTGCGGAGACAGCATAGTAAATGCAAAATCACTGCTGTCTGTACTGTCTTTGGCCACTACGGAAGGGTTGGAATTGGTCATTCATGAAGAATCCTGTGATTCTCTTTTAGGACTCCTGGAACTGTATGTTGAGCATGGAAGACTGCTTGGCAGCAAACATATTGCTGTCTGATCCGATTCGTGAAACTTAAAACTGTCAGGAAAAGGAACTTGAAAAACAGATTGAAGTAGTGTATACTAAGACCATAGAAATCATAGGAATGTAATTCCTGAAATGTGCGACACTCTTACCTTTTTTGAACCTACATTATGACTCATGGGATTCCGATATTTTCAGGTGGATGTCAGGCCTCCGTTTGCAGTGGAAGGCAGAAACCTGAGTGAGGTTGCCCACCTAGCAAGGCTAGGCGTCAATAAGTAAGAACCGGCATTTTGGGGTTACAAAAGAAAAAAGCAGCGAGAAATCGCTGCTTTAACTTTATGGTAAAGTATGGTAAAGTATAGAATAGACAACAGTCAATCTAAATAACTTAGGAGAATTTCAATGAAAGAAACAAAATTTCGGAACTATATATGCTGGGGGATCACAGCCCTTTCCGTTATTGCCCTGAGCATTGTTTTTGCCTTCTTCCTTTCCAGATTCCAGGCAGTGAAAGGAACTGCAAAATTAGTTGTGGGGATTCTTATGCCGGTCATTTACGGAGCTGTACTTGCATATCTTTTACTGCCGGTATATAACAAGTCCAGAGATCTTACAAGGCGCCTGCTTTCCTCCATGTGGAAAAATGAAAGAGGGTCCAGGTCAATATCCAGTGCCATGGGTACTTTGGTCAGCCTCATTTTTCTGTTTGTGATCGTAGTCGGACTCTTCTGGATGATCATCCCTGAGATTTATACCAGCGTTATGGGACTTCAGGAGACATTAGGCGAAAATATCAACGATCTGGCTTTGTGGCTTCAAAAAATGTTTGAGGATAATCCGGCTGTGGAGCGGGCGGTCATTCCCATATATGACCGGCTGACAAGCCAGCTGCAAGGCTGGATGACCTCTGATCTGGTTCCCAACATGTCCATGCTCATCGGCAGCCTTTCCAGCGGACTGTTAAGCGTGGTGCTGGTTCTTAAGAACATCCTGATCGGCGTCATTGTAATGGTTTATCTCCTAAACATAAAGGGAACCCTTTCTGCCCAGGGAAAGAAAATCATTTACAGCATACTTCCCGTTAAAACGGCTAACCAGGCGATCAATGAGATTCGCTTTGTTCACCGGGTATTCGGCGGATTCATAACAGGCAAGATTTTAGATTCCCTGATAATCGGAATCATGTGCTTTGTTCTTTTAAACGCCATGAAAATGCCTTATGCACTGTTAGTGAGCGTGATTGTGGGGGTGACCAACGTAATTCCGTTTTTCGGACCGTTTATCGGAGCCATACCAAGCGCGTTCCTGATCCTTTTGGTCAGCCCGCTCAAATGTTTGTATTTCCTGATATTTATCCTTTTGCTCCAGCAGTTTGACGGAAATATCCTGGGGCCGAAAATATTGGGACAATCCACAGGGCTTCCCAGCTTCTGGGTGCTGTTCTCCATCCTGCTTTTTGGAGGGCTCTTTGGCTTTGTGGGAATGATCATAGCCGTTCCCACCTTTGCGGTGTTTTACAGCGCGGTGTCAAGGCTGGTGAACCGTTCCCTGACGAAAAAGAACCTTTCCCTTAAAACGACAGATTATTTTGACCTAGAACGGATCGATGAAGATAAAAAAACATATATGAGATAAGAGGAGCACATGAATAAAAAGAAATTTATCGGATTTGTTGCCGGTATTCCTCTTTTGGTTTTGATTCTCATTATAATTATTCTGGTAAATGAACCGGAACCGGAGGGAATATCAAGAGGGGCCGCATATAAGTCGGCTGCTCTCCTTCTTACAGATAGAGAAAGCTGTGAAAAAATGCTGACGGATCAGAAGCAGGGGTATTTTCCGGAAAAGGAACAGAATAACTGGTATGTGAAATACATGAATTACCTGTATGCAGAAGGCTATCTTGATCCTGATGAAATACCGGCCAAAAGAGACACTGCAGAAGGCTTTCTGACCTATAAAGAGGCGGAAAGCCTGGCGGAAGCTTTGGTTCCGGGTTCAGGAAAGAAAATTCATGAGAGCGGCAAAAAGCAGAACAAAAGGATCCCGGCAGATGAATGGTGGTATTTTTATGATGAGTTGAGAGAATCCCTTGATAAGGAAGGAAAGATCAAGGTTCTTGATGTATTCCTTTATGGCACTCCCACCAACGTAAAAACCGCATCAGCCTGGACCGCCTATACCAGCGGGGGAAATTTCCAATTTGAGGGCATCAGCCTGGATTCTTACATAGACTGGGAGTTAAAGCTTCTGGTAAGAAACGGTGAGATCATTGCATTAAAAGAAGCAGTGACAGATTCCATAACCTATAAAAACGTCTGGCTGACCACAGGTGAGGGAGGAACCTTCCGCGTATACTTAGGGGCGGTGGAACGCACCTTTCCCCTTGAGGCTTCTTTGGGACAGCCCGAGGAATTTGCCAATAACATTGCGGACATCAGTTTGAAAAGAGGGAGCCTTCAAAAGGTTACCATGAAGAAAAAGAAGATATCCGGGAAGGTCCTGGCTGTAAAGGACGATTCCATTGAAGTTGAAGGGTATGGCAGTTTAAAGCTGGATAAGGATTTTAAAGTATACCGGCTCTATGGACAGTTTGAAGAGCGGAGCATTTCCGATGTTCTGGTAGGATATGACATACAGGATTTTGTTGTGGCTCATGGAAGGATATGCGCTGCTTTACTGGTAAGGGAATTTGATGCAAAGAGCATACGGGTTCTTTTGATGAGCACCAACTTCCAGTCCATTTTTCATTCGTCCATAACCCTGTCTGCTGAAAGCGGTCTGTCATTGTCCTATGGGGAAGAGGAAGTAAATGTGCCTCCAAAGGCAGAAGTGATCATTGATACGGCAGACGAGCGGCTGAAGGACGGGCGGATCGTAGCTGCGCCTCTGGAAAAAGGAGATACCATATCCGTCAATTCCATCCAAAGATCCTATGGTACACCAACCTATGACGGTACCATTGAGATACGAAAGGAAGGGGAGGGACTGATTTTGATCAATGATCTGTATTTAGAGGATTATCTGACCAGGGTCGTGCCCAGCGAAATGCCTGACAGCTACGAAAAGGAAGCCTTAAAGGCCCAGGCTGTCTGCGCCAGGACTTACGCCTTCCGCCAGATCCAGAGCAACACCTACAGCAAATACGGTGCCCATGTGGATGACAGCACCAGATTCCAGGTTTACAACAATCTTCCTGCCGCGTCGAAAACAGAGGAGGCGGTGCGGGAGACCTATGGAAAGCTGTTGTTTTACGATAACAGTCCGATTGAGGCCTTTTATTTTTCAACCTCCTGCGGACACACCACTGACGGAAGCGTATGGGGAGGCGACCCGGCCCAGTTCCCCTATTTAGATGGCAGCCTTCTTCAGGACAGCAGAGGTGTTTTAAACCTGTCCACAAACTCTGATTTTGAAGAATTTATAAAGAAAAAAGACTATCCGGCCTATGACTCGTCGTTCCCTATGTACCGGTGGGAAACCACTGTCACCAACAGGCAGCTGGAGGAAGAGATCACCGAGGTGGGCTCTATCCTAAACATTACGGTAACGGAACGGGGAGTGGGCGGAATTGTAAAAAAACTGAGGGTCGAAGGATCTGACGGCGTTATGACCATTAATGGAGAAGGACAGGTGAGGGCAAAGCTTGGAAACAAATATATGATAATCACCAAACTGGATGGCACGCTTATGAAGAACTTTGACTCTCTCCCAAGCGCCTACATTGCAATAGAAAACCAGGGTGTTGATGACAATAATATTACCACTTTCCATATTTATGGAGGAGGCTTTGGCCACGGAGTCGGCATGAGTCAGAATGGTGCTCAGGCCATGGCAAAGGAAGGAAAGAATTTTGAAGATATTCTGAAATTCTACTACCACGATACAGAAGTACGGGAAGCGGAGCAGAGAAAGGAATGAGAATGACATTTCCAGCGTAGGATGATAGAAAAAACGAAGGAATGTCATATGCAGGATCAGAAACTGGAAAACCTGTTAAACCTCGCCCTCAGCGCAACTCCCGAAGAGCGGGAAAAATCAGGCAATTTAAACGTAGGATACAATCCTGGGGAACAATCATGGGATGTGATTGTAAAGTATTCCGGAGACATAAGCGGTCTTGCCCAGGCAGGAATCCGGGTGGAACCCATGGTGAATGAATACGCCATTCTTACGGTTCCGGAATCCCTTATTGACAGGTTAAGTGAATTGCCGCAAATCGAATATGTAGAGAAACCAAAGAGGCTGTTTTTTGCAATCAATCAGGCAAAGGCGGCCTCTTGTGTCAATCTGGTCCAGCAAGGAAGCAGTATTCTGACAGGAAGAGACGTTTTGGTAGCTGTCATTGATTCGGGTATTGATTATTATCACGATGATTTCCGGAATAATGACGGGACCACCAGGATCGTAAGGCTTTGGGATCAGACCCTGGACCAGGTGTTTACGGCAGAAGAAATCAACGCGGCTCTGGCTACCGGAAGCAGGGCAGAGGCAAGGAGGCTGGTTCCCTCCGTGGATATCACAGGTCATGGCACAGCCGTGGCATCCATAGCAGCAGGAAACGGAAGAGAAAACAGGGGGCAGTACCGGGGAGTTGCTTTCGAAAGTCCTCTGTTAGTGGTTAAGCTTGGAGTTCCCCAGGAAAGCGGCTTTCCCAGAACCACGGAGCTTATGCGGGCAGTTAATTTTGCGGTGAGGGAAGCCGTGGATATGCAGATACCTCTGGTCATTAACTTAAGCTTTGGAAATACATACGGTTCTCATGACGGAACCAGTCTTTTAGAAACCTTTCTCGATGATATATCCAACTACGGAAAAACTGCTATCGTGGTGGGAACAGGCAACGAAGGGGTGAGCGGCGGCCATATTTCAGGAGTCCTGACAATGTCAAATCCTCAGGATATCGAACTGAGCGTGGGAGGGTACCAGCAGAGCTTCAGCGTGCAGCTATGGAAATCTTATGCGGATTTGTTTGATATCAGCATTATAACCCCTTCCGGAGAAGTGATCGGACCCATCAGCAGCAGACTGGGACCTCAGACTATAAACTACAGAAATACCAGAATCTTGCTGTACTATGGAAAACCAGGTCCTTACAGTGTGGCCCAGGAAATCTATCTGGATTTCCTTCCCATTGATACCTATATAGAAAGCGGGATCTGGGGGTTCCGCCTGACTCCCAGGCAGATCGTGGAAGGGAAATACGATCTCTGGCTTCCATCTGCGGGAGTGCTGAACCAGTCCACCCGGTTTTTAAGAGCAACACCTGAAACCACCTTGACCATTCCGTCTACGGCTACCAAAGTTATTTCCGTGGGAGCATATGACGATACCTATCAGTCCTATGCGGACTTTTCCGGCAGAGGATTTACAAGGAGGACCAACCTGGTAAAACCGGATCTGGCTGCTCCCGGTGTGGGAATCATCGCTGCAAGGACCGGAGGCGGTTATGAATCAGTGACAGGCACTTCCTTTGCAACCCCCTTTGTCACCGGCAGTTCCGCCCTTTTGATGCAGTGGGGAATTGTGGATGGGAGAGATCCGTTCCTGTTCGGGGAAAAGATAAAAGCTTATTTAATCCGCGGGGCCAGGCCCCTTCCGGGAATCACATCATACCCTAATCCTGAGGTTGGATACGGAGCATTATGTGTGAGCGACAGCCTTCCCGTATGACATGGGAGGAACGCCCTGATGGCATACCTTTATGTCCAAAGAGCATGGACGGGAAGAGGAAAAGCCATTGGAAAAATGATCAAAATGTTTTATAATGGAATCACTAAGTTTGGGGAGGTGTGAAGTGGAAGTCAGACATGAACTGGTCATTCCCAATGATGATCTGCCTTTTCGAATGTTTATTTTTGAAGGCAGGGATGGAAATTATAAGGTCACAAAGCACTGGCACCATTCCGTTGAGATTTTTCTGGTTCAGGAGGGAAAGATTGATTTTTATATCAACAACAGTCATTTATCCCTTGAGCGGCAGGATTTTGTGCTTGTCAATTCCAATGAAGTCCATTCCATTGAGTGCCCCAATCCAAATATCACCATAGTCCTCCAGATACCGGCAGAGACTTTTGAGGGGTACATGGGAGAAGAAAACTATGTGAATTTTGAGAAAAAGTCAGAAGCTCAGAATCAAAGACTGATGCAGATGGTGGTTTCCATGTTTTCCGTTTATGAAAAGCAGGAATATGGTTACAGTCTGAAGGTGAAGAGCCAGTTCTATGAGCTTCTATATCTTCTGGTCACAGAATTTAAAACAGAAACCATGGATAAGGAGGTTCTCCGCCAGAAAAAGCAGCTCGATAAGCTTTCAAAGGTCACCCAGTATATGCGGGAAAATTATGACCAGGACTTAAAACTTGACCAGGTGGCAGGGCGTTTTGGTTTCAGCCCCACTTATTTGTCCCGGATCTTTCAAAAATATGCGCAGGTCAATTACCGCACCTATCTCATTGACCTGCGTGTCAAATATGCGGTGAGGGAACTGGTGGGAAGCGGCGGTGAAATCGGAGAGATTGCCATGAAACATGGATTTCCGGACAGCAGGGCTTTTTCCAAAGCCTTTAAAAAGCGGTATGGCTGCCTTCCCAGTGAATACAGGAAATGTCTGGATATGCCTCATGAATAATTTTGCGTCTTATGCCATCCTCCCTTCGGAAGTATGATTTATCACCCGGATCAGGAATGGCATGTATGACCTGTTACAATTATTTTAATATAGGGTATTATAATTACTGAAAATATGATATAATGTACCATAACTTTGGGCGAAGGATGTGATTGTATGAATATCAGGGAATCCACGGAACAATGGGAGGAAGCATATTTAAGTCCTTATGCCGCTTTCAGTAAAAACAGCAGAGGAAGAGAGCGGGAAGAGCAGGCTTGTGATATCCGGACTGCTTATCAACGGGACCGGGACCGGATCATTCACTGTAAGGCATTTCGCAGGTTAAAACACAAAACTCAGGTTTTTCTGGCTCCCGAGGGGGACCATTACAGAACCAGGCTGACCCATACCCTGGAGGTATCCCAGATTGCCAGGACCATAGCCAAGTCCCTGCGGATGAACGAGGACTTAACGGAGGCCATAGCACTGGCTCATGACCTGGGCCATACTCCTTTCGGCCATTCCGGGGAAGCGATTTTAAACAAAATCTGCTCCGAAGGTTTTGCCCACTATAAGCAGAGCGTCCGGGTGGTGGAGGTTTTGGAAAAGAACGGCATGGGCTTAAATCTCACATGGGAGGTCCGGGATGGGATATTAAATCATCGCACCAGCGGCCGCCCGTCCACATTGGAGGGAGGCATTGTCCGGCTGTCGGATAAAATTGCCTATATCAACCATGACATTGACGACGCCATCAGGGCCAGGATGTTTGTGGAAGAGGACCTTCCGGAATGCTATACGGGTATTCTGGGGCACAGTGTCCGTGAAAGGCTTAACAACCTGATCCATGATATCATCGGCAACAGCTATGGGAGGCCTGAGATCATCATGTCCCCGGATATGGAGAAAGCCATGCAGGGACTGCGCACCTGGATGTTTGATAACGTCTATAAAAGCGATATCCCGAAAGCAGAAGAAGGAAAAGCACAGCATCTCATTGTCATGCTTTTTAATTATTATATGGAACACCCGGACAAGCTTCCGGAGGAATACCGCACCTTAATGGAGGAGGGGCAGGCCGGCAGGGAACGGGCGGTCTGCGATTACATTGCAGGCATGAGCGACAGCTATTCCATTGATAGATTTGAAGAGCTGTTTGTCCCGAAAGCGTGGAAAACGGTTTAAATCAAATGAGTTTTAGGAACACCCTGGGGTATATCTTTACACCCGATAAAGCGGGGTGGCCCCTGGTCAAAAGACATGGCCAGAAAAGGAGAAAGGAGAAATGAGGCTTCATGCGATATTCGGAAGAAGTGATTGAAGAGGTCCGGATGAAGAATGACATCGTGGATGTGATCTCGGGATACGTCAAGCTGCAGAAAAAGGGAAGCAATTATTTTGGCCTGTGTCCTTTTCACAATGAAAAGTCTCCTTCCTTTTCCGTATCCCCTGCCAAGCAGATGTATTATTGTTTTGGCTGCGGTGCAGGAGGAAACGTATTAACGTTTGTCATGGAATATGAAAATTATTCCTTTTCCGAGGCATTAAAAGTTCTGGCAGACCGGTCAGGCGTGAAGCTTCCTGCGGCAGAATATAGCAAGGAGGCCAGGGAACAGGAGGATCTTCGGTCCGCCCTTTTGGAGATCAATAAGCTGGCCGCCAGTTATTTTTATTACCAGCTTAAAAAAACTCAGGGGGAGGCCGGTTACCGCTATTTAAGGGACAGGCAGTTAAGCGATGAAACCATAACCAAGTTCGGGCTGGGCTATTCCAATAAGACCAGCGATGACCTTTACCGTTATTTAAAGAGCAAGGGATATGGCGACAGCCTCCTAAAGCAGACCGGACTGGTGACCATTGAGGAACGGGGAACCTATGATAAGTTCTGGAACCGGGTGATGTTTCCCATTATGGATGTGAACAACCGGGTCATTGGTTTCGGAGGCCGGGTCATGGGAGCCGGAGAACCCAAGTACTTAAATTCTCCGGAGACAAAGCTCTTTGATAAGAGCCGGAATCTATACGGACTTAATTATGCCAGGTTATCACGGGAAAAGTACATATTGATCTGCGAGGGCTACATGGATGTGATCGCAATGCACCAGGCCGGATTCACCAATGCGGTGGCTTCCCTGGGAACGGCGTTTACCCTCCAGCATGCCCAGCTCTTAAAACGGTATACGGATAAGGTGGTTCTCACTTATGACAGCGACGGTGCTGGTATTAAGGCTGCCATCCGTGCCATCCCCATTCTAAAGGAAGCAGGAATGTCCATTCGCGTGCTCAACATGCAGCCTTACAAAGATCCCGATGAATTTATAAAGAATCTGGGAGCAGAAGCGTTCCGCCAGCGGATCGAAGAGGCCCGCAACAGTTTCCTGTATGAAATTGACGTGTTGAAAAAAAATTATAAAATGGATGATCCGGAGCAGAAAACAGCATTCTACAATCAGGTAGCCAGAAAGCTTCTGGAATTTCCGGAGGCCCTGGAACGGGAGAATTATTTAGAGGCAGTATCCAGGGAGTATTTTATAAATTACGAGGATTTAAAACGTCTGGTCAACCGTTTGGGCGCTTCTCTGGGACCGTCTGTTTCCGCTCCCAGGGAGGAAGAGGGAAACCTAAAAACCCAGCGAAAAAAGGAAAAGGAAGATGGCGTAAAGCAGTCCCAAAGGCTGCTTCTTACGTGGCTCATTGAAAATCCATTATTATTTGATAAGATTGAAGGAGTGATCACTCCGGATGATTTTATAGAAGAACTGTATCACAAGGTGGCACGGATGGTTTTTGACGGACACGCTGCCGGAACATTGAATCCGGCCGAGATCTTGAATCATTTCATAAATGATGAGGATCAATACCGGGCAGTCGCAGGTCTTTTTCATGCGAGCTTAAAAGAGTCCCTAGATAATGAAGAACAAAAAAAGGCGTTTTCGGAAACGATTATGAAGGTGAAAAAAAACAGTCTGGATCATGCCAGCCGCCATGCAGCAGGGATTATAGAACTGCAGAATATTATAAAGGAACAGGCTGCGTTAAAGGATTTGCATATTTCGCTGGATTAGGGTGTACACTATAGGCAGGCTGTGGAAGGATGGAAGAACATGGACGAAAATGTGAAGAAGACAGCAGATAAGATGGTGGGATCGAGAAAAACAGAAGAGGAGCAGGCCGCAGAGGCTAAGGCTTTGGAAGCAGCCGCTGCATTTGAGGAAAAATTAAACCAGCTTCTTCTTTTGGCAAAAAAGAAACGGAATGTACTGGAAAACCAGGAAATTCTGGATTTTTTTGTAGGAGAGAATCTGGACTCGGATAAGCTGGATCAGATCTTTGATTTTCTGGAAAGCAATAAGGTGGACGTACTTCAAATCGGCGGTGAAGATTTGGAGCTTGATGAAGATCTTTTCATTGAGGAGGATATCGAGGAGGAAGAAGAGATCGATATGGAAACGATCGATCTGTCTGTTCCGGAAGGTATCAGTGTGGAGGACCCGGTCCGCATGTACTTAAAAGAGATCGGCAAGGTTCCCCTTCTTTCCAGTGAGGATGAAATTGAGCTCGCCAAGAAGATCGAGCTGGGCGACGAGGATGCAAAGCAGAGGCTGACGGAAGCCAACTTACGTCTGGTAGTCAGCATTGCCAAGCGCTATGTCGGGCGGGGAATGCAGTTTTTAGACCTGATCCAGGAAGGAAACTTAGGTCTTATTAAAGCTGTTGAAAAGTTTGACTACAGGAAAGGATATAAGTTCAGTACCTATGCAACCTGGTGGATCAGACAGGCAATCACCCGTGCTATTGCGGACCAGGCCCGTACTATCCGCATTCCGGTTCACATGGTGGAGACAATCAACCGCCTGGTCCGTGTATCCAGACAGCTTTTGCAGGAGCTGGGACGGGAGCCGGTGCCGGAGGAGATCGCAGCCAGGGCAGACATGCAGGTGGAACGGGTCAGGGAAATCATGAAGGTATCCCAGGAACCGGTCTCCCTAGAGACTCCCATCGGAGAGGAAGAGGACAGTCACCTGGGTGATTTTATCCAGGATGACCAGGTAGCAGTTCCTGCTGATGCCGCTACCTTTACCATGCTCCATGAACAGCTGATGGAGGTGCTTGACACCCTGACAGAGAGGGAACAGAAGGTTTTAAAACTGCGTTTCGGTCTTGATGACGGGCGGCCAAGGACCCTGGAAGAAGTGGGAAAAGAATTTAATGTTACGAGAGAACGGATTCGCCAGATAGAAGCAAAAGCATTGCGTAAACTGCGCCATCCCAGCAGAAGCAAGAAGCTTAAGGACTATCTGGATGATTAAGGACATAAGACGGAGTTTAAGATGAAGTTATCAAGGCGTTTGGAAACCATCGCTTCCTTTGTTCCGGAAGGAAGCAGAGTTGCTGATATTGGAACCGATCATGGTTATATTCCTATCCATCTGGTACAGGAAGGAAAAGCAAAACATGCCATTGCCATGGATGTGAGGGAGGGCCCCTTGTTACGGGCCCGGGCCCATATCCAGGAGGCCGGCTTACAGAATTATGTGGAAGTCCGTTTAAGCGACGGACTTTTAAAATTAGAACAAAACGAAGCAGACTGTGTGGTCATAGCAGGTATGGGCGGGGAGCTGATGATACATATCCTGGAGGAAGGCCGAGATTTATGGGAGAGCATTTCCTGCTGGGTCCTGTCTCCGCACTCAGAACTGGATAAGGTGCGTAGATTCCTTGAGGAAGAGGCATTTTTTATCTGGAGGGAGACTATGATAAAAGAGGAAGGAAAATATTATTCCGTTATGGGGGTCAGCAGAAAACCGGGGGCTGCCGCAGCGGATGGAAGGGAAATTTCCTACCGTTATGGCAGGGGCATGCTGGAATCAAAAGATCCTGTTTTAAAGGAATATTTAATAAAGGAAGAAGAACAGCTGGAGCAGATCATGAGCGGGCTTTCTGTGAGTGAAACCGAGTCAGCCCGGAGAAGAATGGAGGAGCTTAAGCTGGAACTGGCCTATAATAAGGAGGCACAGGATGCGATGCGATGAATTAATAGAAAAACTGGAACAGCTGGCGCCGCCAGGCTGTGCCTGTGATTGGGATAATGTGGGCCTTTTGGCAGGCCGCAGTGATAAAGAGGTGGAAAAGGTTTTTATAGCTTTGGATGCTACCGATGAGGTGGTGGAACAGGCTGTTCGTTGGGGGGCGGATTTATTGATCACACACCATCCCCTTATTTTTAAACCTTTGAGTAAGATCAATGACAAGGATTTTATATCCCGCCGTATTATGAAGCTGATCCGCAATGATATTTCCTATTATGCCATGCACACGAATTTTGATGCGGCACCGGGCTGTATGGCTGATGCGGCCGCAGCAAAACTTGGGCTTACAGACTTAGAGGTGCTGGAAAAAGAAGGCGTGATACCCAGGGAAACAGAGGAAGGACTGGAGGAATCGGTATATGGAATCGGGAAAACGGGGTATCTTAAGGAAGAGATGACGGTAAGGGAAATCGCCGCTCTTGTAAAGGAACGGTTTTGCCTTCCGTTTGTCACGGTTTACGGAGAGGCTGCTCCAGGGGCTGCTGTACGCTTTGTGGGCATAAGCCCCGGATCAGGGGGAAGCCTTATGAAACCGGCTCTGAAAGCAGGTGTGAAAGTCTTTATAACAGGTGATATGGGCCACCACAATGGAATCGATGCCGCTGCAAATCACATGGCTGTCATTGATGCCGGCCATTACGGCCTGGAATATTTGTTTCTGGACTTTATAGAAGATTACTTAAAGAAAAAGGCAGGGAAAAACCTGGAAATCCGCAAGGCAGAAGTGGAATTTCCTGAAACATTCATATAAGGAGGAAGGGAATGGCAATTGTTACTATAGACGGCGCAGCAAAGGAATATCCAATTGGTACGTCTTATCAAGAAATTGCAAAGGAATATCAGCACCAGTACGAAAACGACATTTTACTGGTCAGTATAAACGGAAAGCTGAGTGAACTCCATAAAACAGTCCAGTTTGACTGCAACCTTCGTTTTTTTACAGGGAAAGACCAGCCAGGAATCCAGACCTATCACAGAAGTGCTATTTTTCTTATGATGAAGGCCTTTTATGACGTGGCCGGAGCGGAAAATATTGAAAAGGTCACTGTGGATTTTTCTCTTGGAAAAGGCTATTACATTGAACCCCATGGAGATGTCAAGCTGACAGAAGATCTGCTTTCCAGGGTAAAGGCCCGCATGAAGGATTATGTGAGCCAGAAAATCCCGATTATGAAACGGAATGTAAACACCGATGATGCCATTGAGCTGTTTCACAAACACCGGATGTATGACAAGGAAAGATTATTCCGCTATCGCCGGGTTTCCCGCGTTAACATTTACAGCATAGGCGGTTTTGAAGATTATTATTATGGATATATGGTACAAAATACCGGATATATTAAGTATTTTGATCTGATATTATACGATGACGGCTTTATGCTCATGCTGCCCCAAAAGGAAAATCCGGAAGAGGTGCCTGTATTTGAGGCAGAGGCAAAGCGAAAGCTGTTCCAGGTGTTAAAGGAAAGCGTAAAATGGGGGGAACGGCTGAACGTTTCCCATGTTGGAGCTCTTAATGAAGAAATTGCAGCCGGCAATATCAATGAGCTGATTTTGATACAGGAGGCGCTTCAGGAAAAGAAAATTGCGGAGATCGCGGGAAAGATAGGAGCTGACAGGAGCAAGAAATTTGTCATGATCGCCGGGCCTTCTTCATCCGGGAAAACCACCTTTTCCCACCGCCTGTCCGTTCAGTTAAAGGCTCAGGGAATGATCCCGCACCCCATTGCCGTAGATGATTACTTTGTAAACCGGGTAGACAGTCCCAGAAATCCGGATGGCAGCTATAATTATGAGGTTTTGGAATGTCTTGACATTGAACAGTTTAATAAAGACATGACGGCCCTCTTGGCCGGAGAGACTGTGGAGATGCCGCGGTATCAGTTTAAGACGGGAGTCCGGGAGTACAGAGGTGATTATTTAAAGCTTGGAAAAGATGATATCCTGGTCATTGAGGGGATTCATTGTTTAAATGACAGGCTGTCTTATTCTCTTCCAAAGGAAAGTAAATTCCGTGTATATGTAAGCGCTCTGACTCAGCTGAACGTAGATGAGCACAACCGGATTCCCACAACTGATTGCCGACTGATCCGGCGGATGGTGCGGGATGCCAGAACAAGAGGCGCTTCTGCACATGACACCATACGAATGTGGCCCTCGGTAAGGGAAGGAGAGGAAGAATATATTTTCCCCTTCCAGGAGTCTGCTGATATGATGTTCAATTCCGCCACGGTTTATGAGCTGTCTGTGTTAAAGCAGTATGCGGAACCGCTGTTGTTTGGTATTCCAAGAGAATCCCCCGAATATATGGAAGCAAAGCGTCTGTTAAAATTCCTCGATTATTTTCTTGGGGTCAACAGCGAGGATATTCCCCGTAATTCCATTGTCAGAGAGTTCATCGGAGGAAGCTGTTTTAAAGTTTAGGGCCAAAAGCTGCTTTACAAATAAATAAATGTGTGATATGTTAATATGGCTTATGAGAAACTGTTTTTTTTGCTTCTCATAAAAGGTGCGGCTTTTTAGCACCATCCATTGGAACATGAAAACAGGTTTTCGTTTTCATAATATAGGTTTGAGTAAGACAAATGGCCGCAGCTGCAAAGCCGAAAGGCTGCAGATGAGGAAAGTCCGGGCTTCACAGGGCAGGATGCCAGATAACGTCTGGCGGAGGCGACTCTAGGGAAAGTGCAACAGAAATATACCGCCGCATATTTTATATGCGGTAAGGGTGGAAAGGTGGTGTAAGAGACCACCGCCCTTCTGGTAACAGGAGGGGTCCATGTAAACCCCATCCGAAGCAAGACCGAACAGGGGGCATAAGACGGCCCGTCTGCTCCCGGGTAGGTCGCTTGAGCCTGTCGGCGACGGCAGGCCTAGATAGATGGCCATTCAACGACATAACCCGGCTTATCGTCTTGCTCAAAACTTTAAAACAAGAAAAGCCCGGCTGAGCCGGGCCTTTTTTCTATTTCGAGTATTTTTCCTCGCAGTATCTGCAGCGGTAAACTTCTTTGTCTTCATCGGCGAGATAGAATACATGGGGAAGTCCCTGCTCGATGGAGGTGATGCAGCGGGGATTCTTGCAGTGAATCACGTTGGTGATCTTTTTGGGAAGGCTTAAGGCTTTCTTTTCCACGATCAGATTATCCCGAATGATGTTGACTGTAATGTTATGGTCAATATAACCTAAGATGTCCAGGTCAATATGATCTAAGCCGCCTTCTATTTTTATGATGTCTTTTTTTCCCATCTTATTACTTCTGGCATTCTTGATGATAGCTACCTGGCAGTCCAGCTTGTCCAGACCCAGGTTATAATAAATTTCAAGGCTTTTTCCGGCTTCTATGTGGTCTAATACGATTCCTTCTTTTAATCCGCTGATATTTAACATGATTTTTCTACCTCCAGTAATGTCATGATAAGGGCCATGCGCACGTACACGCCGTATTGTGCCTGCTTAAAGTAGGCAGCTCTGGGATCTTCGTCAATCTCCACTGAAATTTCGTTGACTCTTGGAAGGGGATGAAGAACATACATATCTTCTTTTGCAAGCTTCATTTTCTTTTTGTCCAGAATGTAGCAGTCTTTTAAGCGGATATAGTCTTCTTCGTTGAAGAAGCGTTCCTTCTGAACCCTGGTCATATAAAGGATATCAAGAGACGGCATGGCTTCATCAAGGCTGTCCATTTCCAAAAATTCAATGTTGTTGGCCTTCAGTACATCTTCCCGGATGTATTCAGGCACTCTCAGTTCTGGGGGAGAAATTAAGATAAATTTGATGTTTTCATATCGTACGAGAGCGTTAATGAGAGAGTGGACAGTACGGCCAAATTTTAAATCACCGCAAAGGCCGATGGTCAGATCATTTAAGCGGCCTTTTAAAGAACGTATGGAAAGCAGATCAGTCAATGTCTGGGTCGGGTGCTGGTGGCCTCCGTCTCCCGCATTGATTACCGGTATGGTGGAATGATTGGCAGCGACCAGCGGAGCCCCTTCTTTTGGATGTCTCATGGCACATATGTCTGCGTAGCAGGAAAGGACCCTAATGGTGTCAGCGACACTTTCTCCTTTTGCGGCAGAACTGGAGTCAGCAGAAGAAAAGCCTAGTACACTGCCGCCCAAACTTAACATGGCAGCCTCAAAACTCAAACGAGTTCTTGTACTTGGCTCATAAAATAATGTCGCTAATTTTTTTCCATCGCATACATGAGAATATTTTGGAAGATTTTCTTCGATATCTTTTGCCAGATCTAAAAGTTGTCCGGTTTCTTCCACACTAAAGTCTAACGGGTTAAGTAAATGTCTCATAAGAATCTCCTTTATCCACTAAATTATGGTTTAAAATTCTATCCCATCTACTATACAGTATTAAATAAAATATTTCAACACTTTTTTAAAAATTATAATATAATCCAAACCTAAGGCTCCCTCCATAAATTGAAAAACCATATGTAAGGAATATTTAAGGAAGTGTAAGAAAATAAAGAATGACCGATGTAAATATGTTGTTGTATAATGTTCATGAAGCAATGAGCAGTGCGAATGAGAGCAAAGACAAATTTTCGTTGTGCCTGCACATAAGAAAATTTGTCTTTGCTCTCATTCATAGGGCGAAAGCCCGTGAGCCAGGGAACCCGTGGGTTCCCTGGCTGCACTGCGGATTGGCGGACTGCACCGTGTGTTAACGTGCTACACCGTGTATTGACATGCTACACTGTGTGTGCTAACAGCTGCACCATGCATTAACGTCCACACTGCAGACTTATATTAAGGAGGAATCTGCTTTGGAAAAAGACAAAACACCTATGATTCAGGTCAAGAATCTCTATAAGGTGTACAAAGTGGGAAACACAAAGGTCTATGCATTAAACGGCGTAGACTTCACCATATACAAAGGGGAATTTTGTGCAATCGTAGGCCCATCCGGATCCGGTAAATCCACTCTTTTAAATATGTTGGCAGGTCTTGAAAAGCCCACAAAGGGAGAGATTGTCATTGGCAAAAGCCATATTGAAAAGCTTTCAGAAAATCAGCTGGTATCGTTTCGCAGAAAGCATGTGGGTTTTATTTTTCAGTCTTATAACCTATTACAGACAATGAATGCGGTAGAGAACGTGGCCATGCCTTTGTCATTTCGGGGAGTGTCAAAGAAAGTGAGGAATGAGAAGGCGAGAGAGTACATAAAGCTGGTAGGGCTAGAGAAGCAGATGAAGCATATGGCCAATGAAATGTCAGGCGGCCAGCAGCAGAGGGTCGGCATTGCAAGAGCATTGGCGGTAGATCCCCAGATCATCTTTGCAGATGAGCCAACCGGAAACCTGGATTCCAAGACGACCAGGGAAATTTTAAGCCTGATGCAGAAAATCGTGAGGGAGCAGAATCAGACTCTGGTCATGGTAACTCATGATAATTATATTGCAAAGTTTGCAGACAGACAGTTCCATATAGTTGATGGAAAAATTATTAAAATCGAAGAACAGCATCATGAGGATACGAAGGAGGATATGGTAAATGAACAAGGGTAGGAGAGGATTTCTGTGGCTGCTTGCGGCCATTATGCTTATTTCGGCTGTGCCTGGCGCGGCTTTTGCCCAATATGACTTAAGCAGAAATACCTACATTGACGTAAAGAAAACCCCATCCGGGAAAACAGGAGAAAACGTTACCATTAATATGGTTTTCACCAATAATGGCAGCAATGATTTGAACAACGTAGCAGTGAGATTTGACAGTGATCTGGCGGAACAGGAATATCAGGCAACGGAAAATGCTGATGAAGAGACAAAGTATTCGGGAGCAATCTTTCCTTTTGAGATCACTTCCAGTACCTTTGATAACAAAAAGCTGGGAACGGTAAAGAGCGGAACTTCTAAGACTATTTCTCTCACCGCAAGGGTCCGGAGAGACATAGCAGAAGGCTATTACCTAATACCTTTGGAAGTAGTAACCGATGCATTTAAAAAGGATGACGGAGCTCATGCCAGTTATGAAAAGGTAAACATCTGGATCACAAAATCCTCCTCAACCACGGAATCCGGAAAAGATGAAGGAACCATCCAGTTTGAACTGGGAGAAAACCAGAATACGCCTTTTGGTACATATCCCCAGACTTTGAATTTTAATATGAATGTCCGCAACTCTTCCAATGTTACAGCCTTTGATGTAGATATCCGGATGGGTCTGAGCCAGGACAGCACCAAGTTTCCCTTTGATATTAATGACGGAAACTACACCAGACATTACGAACGGATCGGCGGAGGAGAGACGGTGGAGGTCCCATACAGCATGAACATCCGCAAGGATGTTTACAGCGGATATTACCCCATAACCTTTACCATCGAATACCGTGACAGCACGGATGGAGACATACAGAAGGCGGAAGAGACCTTCTATGTAAATATCCAGAATAAAGACAAGGAAGAAGAAACCGGTGATTTCAACGCTAATGACAGGACAAAGGCCAGAATCATTGTAGATGGATTCCAGACCAACCCGGAAACAGTTTACGCCGGGGAGGAGTTTGAAATGATCCTTCATATGAAAAACGCCTCCGAAAACGTTGCCGCAAGCAACATCCTCTTTAACCTGGAATCAGAAAAGGTGACGGACAGCGCGGTATTTACTATGGATTCCGGAGCCTCTTCCATTGTTGTAAATTCACTGGCCGCGGGCCAGACCACAGATATAAAGCTGAAGCTTCGGGCAGGAGCCTGGGTGGATCAAAGGACCTATGCCATCACCATTAATGAAAAATATGACAGCCCTGAGTTTAAGAATGCGGAAGAAAAGGTGACGGTGAACATCCCTGTCAAACAGGTTTCCAGGCTGAATACGGGAACCATTGAGGTGATGCCTGATATGATTTCCGTAGGTTCGGAGACCAATGTGATGTTTCCTATCAATAATACGGGAAAGGTACTCCTTTACAACGTAATGGTGGCTTTTGTAGGAGACTCTATCCAGCAGACCAACAGCTATGTGGGAAATATAAAACCGGGAGAATCAGGGAATGTAGATGCCATGATCAGCGGAATAGCTCCCACCATGGATGATGGGAAAGTCAAGGTCATGATCACCTATGAGGACGAAAACGGTGTAGTCAGCGATCCCATTGAAAAAGAAATCACTTTAACGGTAACAGAGCAGGAAAGCCTGGATCCCGGAATGGATGGTTCAGGAGAATTTCCGGCTGTAACAGAGCCGGAAGGATCCTCTAAATATGGAAAGTTCGTCATTCCGGCGGTCATTGCCGTTTTGGTTATAGGAACCATTGGAACTGTAGTTGTGCTTAAAAGGCGCAAAAAGAAAAAGGAAGCAGAAGCATTAGAAGCATTAGAACCAGAAGAGGAAAAAGACAATGAGATTTAGCGATTTGCTATCCATGAGTGTAAATAACTTAAGACGCAGGAAATTAAGGACATTTTTAACGGTTCTGGGAGTTTTGATCGGTACGGCTTCCATTGTTGTCATGGTGTCTTTGGGAATCGGCTTTAATGAACTTACCATGGAACAGATCGCTTCCTACGGAAGCCTTACGGAAATTTCTGTATATTCCAACGCCATGTGGGGAGGAAATGACAGCAGCAAGGATCCTAATTACATGACGGACGATGTAATCTCACAGTTTGGACAGATCGAGCATGTTAACACAGCCTCCCCCCTTTTGGAGACTAACGTTTTAATGACCCAGGGAGTTTATCAGGCATATATCAACCTGATCGGAGTTTCCCCGGAGTACATGAAAAACATTCCGTTAAAGGAAGGAAGTCTCCCGGAACCGGGAAAGAGGGACCTTCAAATGGTTGTGGGGAATATGGTCGCCAGGAATTTCAACAATCCCAAAAGCAATCGTTACGGCTATTATGATGATTCTTCCAGCATTCCTGACATAGATTTTATAAATAAGCCTCTGTTTGTGATTTTTGATATGGATGCTTATTATCAGTCTCAGGGAGGGGGAACGGGAGATGGAGGCACAACCGTCAAGCCGCCTAAAAAGTACCTGATACCAACAGCCGGACTGGTGGCAGGAGGGCAGGAGGAATGGAACAGCTACAGCTACAGCGTTTATGTGGATTTGGAAGCTTTAAAATCCCAGTTGAAACAGATTTTTAAAAAGAAGCCCATTCCCAATCAGCCTACCAATAAAAAGGGGAAACCTTACAACTATTTTATTTACCAGCAGGCAATTGTGGAAGTAGATGATATGAACAATGTTACGGCAGTGCAGAAGGCCATTACAGATATGGGTTATCAGGCCAACAGCAATATGGAATGGCTGGAACAGTCCCAGAAACAGGCCAAAATGGTTCAGGCCCTTTTGGGAGGGATCGGAGCAGTATCCTTATTTGTGGCTGCCATCGGCATTGCCAATACCATGATGATGTCCATTTATGAAAGAACAAAGGAAATCGGGATTTTAAAGGTTCTGGGCTGTGATATGAATAATATCAGAAACATGTTTCTTCTGGAATCCGGCTTTATCGGCTTTTTAGGAGGAATCACAGGGATCTTATTCAGCTACGGGGTTTCATTCCTCATTAATAAGTTCCTTTCAGGCCGTTTTATGCCAGGCATGCCAGGCGATCTTTCCAGGATCCCTCCATGGCTTTCTCTGGCAGCCGTGGGTTTTGCTGTATTTGTAGGCATGGCCGCAGGATTTTTCCCTGCCCTAAGGGCAATGAAGTTAAGCCCTCTTGCAGCCATAAGGAATGAATAACTGATTTATAAAAGGGGCTTGCATTTCTTTTGGGAATATTATATGATGTTAGACAAGGTACGTGCGACTGGCGGATCAGTGGAGTGAAACCACGGGGAGCACGATACAAAAAAGCCGACCGCCTGGGCGCCCTAAGGGATGCCCAGGCGGTTTTTTGTGTTTTTATTCAGAAAGGAGACCAGATTTGATGAGTTTGATTTCTTTACAAGAGGATTTAAAGAACAATTCCTATCCTGGAAGAGGCATTGTCATGGGAAAGACGCCGGATGGCAGGAAAGCAGTTGCCGCCTATTTCATTATGGGGAGAAGCGAAAACAGCCGCAACCGCGTATTCGTGGAGGAAGGAACAGGAATACGTACCCAGGCCTTTGACCCTTCAAAGGTCACTGACCCAAGCCTTATTATTTATGCTCCGGTGCGGGTTATGGGCAATAAAACCATTGTCACAAACGGGGACCATACAGATACCATTTATAAGGGAATGGATATACAGCTGACCTTTGAGCAGTCCCTGCGGTGCAGGGAATTTGAGCCGGACAGTCCTAATTATACGCCCCGCATTTCCGGCATAATGCATATGGAGGGAGACCGCTTTAATTACGCCATGTCCATCATAAAAAGCAATCACGGGAACCCGGATTCCTGCAACCGCTATACCTTTGCCTATGACAATCCGGCGGCAGGAGAGGCTCACTTCATTCATACCTATATGCATGATGGCAATCCGCTGCCAAGCTTTGAAGGGGAGCCAAAGCTGGTAGAAACCCTGGATGATCTGGATGAGTTTACCGCCATGGTGTGGGAAAGCCTTTATGAGGAAAATAAGATCTCTCTTTTTGTAAGATATATTGACATTGAATCGGGAGACTATGAGACCCGGATCGTGAATAAAAACCAATGACAGGAGTACAAAAGATGAATGAACTGGAATTAAAATACGGCTGCAACCCAAATCAGAAACCCTCCAGAATTTTTATGAATGATGGGAAAGAGCTTCCCATTCAGGTCTTAAGCGGCCGGCCGGGATATATCAATTTCCTGGATGCCTTCCATGGCTGGCAGCTGGTAAAGGAATTAAAGGAAGCCACCGGCCTTCCTGCGGCTTCTTCTTTTAAGCATGTGTCACCGGCCGGCGCAGCAGTGGGACTGCCTCTTGACCGGACCCTTGCAAGGATTTACCGGGTGGAGGATATGGAAGGGCTTTCACCCCTGGCCTGTGCCTATGCAAGGGCAAGAGGAGCTGACCGCATGTCTTCCTTCGGGGATTTCATTTCCCTGTCAGATATCTGTGATGTGGATACAGCCAGGATCATCAAGCGGGAAGTATCTGACGGCGTCATTGCTCCCGGATATGAGCCGGAGGCCCTGGAAATCTTAAAGTCCAAGAAAAACGGCAATTATAACGTTATCAGCATGGAACCGGATTATGTACCGGAGCCTCTTGAAAGGAAGCAGGTTTACGGCATCACCTTTGAGCAGGGAAGGAATGATGTAAAAATTGATGAAGGGCTTTTAAGGAATCTGGTGACAGAAAACCAGGAAATCCCTCAATCATCAAAAATTGACTTAATCATTTCCCTTATCACATTAAAATACACCCAGTCCAATTCTGTCTGCTTTGCAAAGGGCGGACAGGCCATCGGCATCGGAGCAGGCCAGCAGTCCCGCATTCACTGCACCAGGCTGGCGGGAAGCAAGGCTGACAACTGGTTTTTACGCCAGGCTCCCCAGGTGCTGGACCTTTCCTTTGTGGATGGCATCGGCCGTGCGGACAGGGACAATGCCATTGATGTTTACATTGGCGATGATTTTATGGATGTAATTGCAGACGGCAGATGGGAGAATATTTTCAGGGTAAAACCGCCTGTATTTACAGGGGAAGAGAAACGGGCATGGCTGAATCAGCTGACAGACGTTTCTCTGGGATCCGACGCATTCTTCCCCTTTGGCGACAACATTGACCGTGCTTATAAAAGCGGTGTGCGGTACGTGGCACAGCCGGGAGGCTCGGTCCGGGATGACCAGGTAATTGAAACCTGTAATAAATATGGAATGGCCATGGCATTTACAGGAGTGCGCCTGTTCCATCATTGACCCTTAAAACGGAATCAGGCCTTTTTATAACAGGCTGATTCCGTTTTTATTGTCCACATATTCTTTGTTTTTGGGTGCGGCCCGTTTCAGGATGGAAAAGGAAAATAAGTACCAGCCTATATTTTTTGTAAAAGCACTTTAAAGAGAAGGGCGGCATAAAATGAGAGTAAGTAAGTTTAAGGTGGCTTTCTTTGAAGACTTTTCCCAAACCTTTAACTGCGCGAGAAGAACGAGAGTGTCTGGAACGATACCAGGAAGGGGATCGGGAGGCGAGAGCCACACTCATCGAGCGGAATATGCGCCTGGTGGCACATGTGGCAAAGAAATATCAAAATACGGATTATGATATGGAAGATCTTCTTTCCGTAGGAACCATAGGACTTATTAAAGCCGTTAATACCTTTCATCCGGACCGAGGCTCCAGACTGGCCACTTATGCGGCCAAATGTGTGGAGAATGGTATCCTATCATAACGGCTCTAAACCGTTTTCTCATATTATATTTTAAATTCCAGGATCATATCATGCAAATCCTCAGCCAGTCCAGATAACATGTCACTTGAGGCTGCAATCTTTTCCAATGCACCGGCTTCTTCCTCCATGGACCGGTTTACTTCTCCTGCGGCAGATGAATTCTGCTTTGCGATTCCGGCTAAATGCTCCAGTAAAGCCAGTATTATGTTTTTCATATCATACATATCTTTTCCCGTATTGCTTAATTGCAGGGAAGCCTTTTGGGAGGCCGATCTTAGCGGTTCCCTCCATGGTGTGTTCTGATTGCTCCAAGGCCCTGCCTGCAATTTCCTGAATGGTCTTTGATACCTCTTCCGCAGTTCTGGAAGACTGAGAGGAAGCGGCCGTAAGCTGCTGAGAAGTGATGGCCACCTGTCTGGAAGAAACATTGATTTTTTGAATGATCACTTTTTAAGTCAAATTCAGCCAGTCTTTTCGAGTAATCGGAGGCGCACTTAACAGAATGTGATATTTTTTCGGAAAAATCAATCCTGATAAAACAATAACTACTGTGAAGGCCATAAGAACCAGGAGGCTGATTTCCTTAAAACGGTTAAGTTCCTGATAAATTGATTCAGCATCAAAATCTGCACCTATAATTCCCACAACATTGCCCTGTCTGTCCTTTAGAGGGTAATAGGAGCTTATAAATATGCCCCATCCTTCTACAACGTTTAACTTACTGTCTGCATATGGGATGCCGCTCCAGGCCTGCTCATAGGAGGAGTCTGATTTCTCTTATTTTTATCAGGTTGTCTCTTTCCTGAATATAATAGGCCGTGTTTTCATCTTCTATGGATATCAAGGTTTTAAACTTTTCCAAATCAAGGTACTTACCGGACTGGGATACTGTCCGGAACGCCTCTTCGGCAGCTCTGCTGGTGATCATGTTATAGCTTTGCAGGTATAGAATATATGCCAGTGCAGCGGCAATGGATATTACCATGACAAGAAAGAATACGGTAATTTTCACTCTGAGATTTTTTCGGAAAGAAAATTTTTATAAAAGAAACCTTCATCATAAGCTCCCAAATCATTATTTTGAACAGCTCAAATCAATGGCTGATCCAGCATTCAGTATATCCTCAAATCAATAAGGGTGCAAGCGGGATTTTTCTAAAAAATTGCAAAAATATGTGCAAATAGCGCAAAAGTTTAGGAAAGTTTATGTGAATTATGCATAAAAGTTTTGAGAAAATCATCCTTTTTTTTCCTCCCAATTCTGGGTTGATACAACCTTTCCTGCAATATTCCCCCGGCAAAGAATATTTGATTATGTCCAACATATATATTGATAAATAACAAAAATAAAAAAGGAGGCAAGGATATGGTGAAGTTAGTTGCTATCGGCAACCGGTTTATGAAGGATGACGCTATAGCAATTGAAGCTGCCGAAATGCTGGAAGACCGGCTGATTCACCAGGATATCCATGTAATCATTGGTGAAACCGATTTCCAAAACTGTTTTTATTTACTGAATGAAGATGACTTTATTTTTATACTTGACGCACTTTCCCCAAGGGCAGAGCCTGGAAGAGTCCATTTATTTCGCTTGGAAGACGTGATGTCAGAGCCTTCCTTGCTCTCTATGCAGCATGATTTAAGCATGTTGGAACTCATGAAGCTGTACGGCGTTCCGTTTAAGGGGTATCTCATTGGCATTGAAATCTCCGAAATCGGTCTTGGCCATGAACTCAGCCCTGTTTTAAGGGATAAGCTGCCTCAGATCTGTCAGGAGATTGAAGGTGCTATTCAAAAAATCATATGGGAGGAAGCCATTTATGCATGACACTTTCTTAAATCAAAATTTATATGAGTCAATCATTGACTTATGCAAAGAAAACGCCATTGCGAAGATTCTGGATCTGACAATTACGGTACATACGAACAGCCATATCAGCAAGGACAGCATCCGGGAATATTTTTCTGAAAGAAAAAATGCGCTTATCGGTGACTGGACAAACATTATGGTCCGCAAACAGGAAATAGAACCTCTCACTGCCATCATAGACAGGATCGATGGAGAGAAATTCCAATAAAGCAGGCCGCATACTGGCCGGTAAACTATAGTAACAATTGTATGTTTTTTATTTTTGGAGGTTTTTTATGGAATTAAATTTGTTTTTAGATTACATCGGGAACTGTGTAAGGCAAATTAATGAAGATGTGGAAAGGCTTTATTCCGATCAGTACAACAGCAGCACCGTATTGGATCATTTAAGCGGTGAAGTGATTATGCTGGAAAGCCATATCAAATATTTCAGCCAGTCAAACCATTTAAGCATGGAAGAAATAGAAAATCCTTATGACATCATCCATGCAAGCCAAAACCAGGAGGAAGGCGCCGTTCCGAGATACTTCACTCTGGATGAATTATCAGAATATGACGGCAAGAACGGTGCTCCTGCCTATGTTGCAGTAAACGGAGTGGTATATGATGTTACAAATAATGCCGTCTGGAGGGGAGACAGCCATTTTGGCCTTAATCCTGGAAATGATTTAACGAGTGAATTTCAGACCTGCCATCCCGGTGCAATGGTCTTAACCAGACTGCCGATCGTAGGCTATCTGACTCCCGTGTAAAGCTGGTGATGAATTTGGATTCCGCAAGCTTTAAATGTCCTTATCAGGAAAGCAGATTAAAAACAACGGAAAGCCTTGTGAACAGGGTGAGAAGCGACATCAGAAACCGTGTACGTCCAAAGCAGAATCTGGTCTGGCTTGAATTAAACGGATGCACCGGCAATACCATTTCCCTTCTTGACGGTCAGAATCCGGATTTCCAGTATCTGCTGACTCAAATGAGCAATTTCATATACAGCAACAGTCTCATCGCTTCCGAAGGAGATGAGGCCATGGAACAGCTGTTCGGCATCATAGGCAGCAATTATATCCTGGCTGCGGAGGGAGCGGTATCTTTAAAGGATAACGGTTCCTATCAGACCATTGGCCGGAGAAACGGCAGGGAAATAACGGGATTGGAAGCAGTAAAAAGGCTGGGAGAACGTGCAGCTCATGTGATTGCCGTGGGGGCCTGCGCTTCACACGGAGGTGTGTCTGCGGCAAGGCCAAATCCTACGCAATGTGTGGGAATACAGGATGTTCTGGGCCGTAAAGTGATTAAACTGACAGGATGTCCCTGCCATCCGGACTGGTTCATGGGCACTCTGGCTTATCTCATATTATACGGGGAGCCTCCTCTTGATAACAGGGACCGTCCCCTGATGTTTTACAGTACGACTATTCACGACAGATGCCCAAGAAGGTCCTATTATGACAATGGTATCTTTGCTGAAAAGCTTGGGGAAGAAACCTGCTTGTTCATGCTGGGCTGCAAGGGGCCGGTTACGGAGATTGACTGTCCCATACGTCAGTGGAACGGGCATGTTAACTGGCCGGTAGGAGATGATTCTCCTTGTATTGGCTGTGCCCAGTTTGGATTTCCCGATGCAATGGAGCCGTTTATCATTTACGACACCATGAGAGAGGAGTAGACATGGCCGAGAAAATAACCATAAATCCTATTACCCGTATCAATGGTTTCATGGAGATTGAAGCCGACATTGAAAAAGAATCCATTGTGGATGCGAAAACAAAGGGTATGATGTTCCGGGGATTTGAAAAGATGCTTCAGGGCAGAAGTCCTTTTGACGCTGTATATTTCACGCAGCGGATCTGCGGGATCTGCTCCACCGCCCATTCCATGGCCTCTGCCCTTGCGCTGGAAGAAGCATTGAACATTGTCCCCTCCCAGCAGGGAAGGTACCTCAGGGACTTGCTTCATGCATGTGAGTTTCTGCAAAATCACTTAAGGCATTTTTATCAGTTTACCCTCCCGGACTATGTAAAGCTTCCGGATGATTATCCGTTGTTTAAAAGAGATCATAATGATTACAGATTTCCAAAGGACATAAATGAAAAAATGGTAAACGATTATTTTGAATCCCTTGAGTTCAGCCGCAGCGCCCATCAGATGCTTGCCATACTGGGAGGGAAAGCCCCCCACAACCATGGGGTATTTATCGGAGGGATCACATCACCAGTCTCGGCAGATATGATCATCAGCATAAAATCTATACTATATGGCATAGGACAATTTATCATGGAAAAAATGATTCCCGATGTCTACACCATTGGAACGTATTATCCGGAGTACTATCATATGGGCGGGGGCTATGGGAACTTATTAACTTATGGAAGCTTTTATGATTACAGAGATTTGGGAACGTTGTATGTGGATCCTCTTGTTTTTTCAAAAGGCCGTACATCCCCTTTTGATCCTGACCTTATAACCCAGGAAGATGAGTATGCATGGTTCAATGAAGAAGATGAACCTGATAGGAGCAAGTCCCAGGCGTATTCCTGGATAAAGGCACCGAGATATGACAATGTACCCTATGAGGTAGGACCGCTTGCAAGGCAGTGGCTTTCCGGTGAGTATGGAAACGGGATATCTGCCATGGACCGGACCATCGCAAGAGCTTTGGAGGCCAAGAAAATTGTGGAAATAATGCAAACACTGATAGACAATTTGATTCCGGGTGTATTCATGCAGGAGGAATATGAGATTCCTGTGCAGTCGTCGGGAAAGGGGCTGGTTGACACGACAAGAGGGGCCCTTGGCCACTGGCTGTATATTGAAAACAGGGAAATCGCTTTCTACCAGATCATAACGCCGTCCGCATGGAATCTGTCAACCCAGTCAAACGGGATGAAGGGAACCGGAGAACAGGCTCTCATCGGAACGCCTGTAAACAATGTGGAAACACCTGTGGAGATCGGCAGGATCATACGTTCCTTTGACCCGTGTGTATCCTGTGCCACACATGTCTTTTCCGGCGGGAAGCATATGAATACAATTCAGATTGTGTGAAGCTCTTCTATAAGAGCCTGTTTTTGATCATTGGGGCAGGCAAGCTGCTGTACATACTGAAGGACAGCCTGGCTATGGAGAATGGCGGCTTTTCTTTCTAATTCTTTCCTGTCTTCTTTGGTTTTCGGTTGATGTACGATCATATTCATTCCAGGGACCTGATATATACTCTTATTATAATGTATGATGTTTCCCATGTCCTCTATGTTCGGTAATAGAGGAGGGCTGTTGAATTCCTGGAAAGGTTATGAAGAAAGGCCCTGGCGGCAGCCATTGCTCCGGGGAACAGCGTTTTGTTTAATAAGGAGGAAGGTTTGGGTGGAGGCCGGAAAAGAACGGTTTGCAATTTATTCAAGAAAGTCAAAATTTACTGGAAAGGGAGAGAGCATCGGCAATCAGATTGAGCTGTGCAGACAATATATTTCCGCGCATTATGGGGATTGCCTTGCTGACAGCGCCTGCGTATATGAGGATGAGGGATTTTCCGGAGGAAACTTGGAACGGCCTCAGTTTAAAGCCATGATGCAGGAGGCGAAAAAGAAGAAATTTACGGCCGTGGTATGCTACCGTCTGGACCGGATCAGCCGTAATATCGGCGATTTTGCAAATCTCATCGAAGAGCTTAACGAGCTTCATATTTCCTTTATTTCTATAAAAGAGCAGTTTGACACCTCTTCCCCCATGGGGCGGGCCATGATGTACATTGCCTCAGTTTTTTCTCAGCTGGAAAGAGAGACCATTGCGGAGCGCATTCGGGATAACATGCTTGAGCTTTCCAAAAGCGGAAGATGGCTGGGAGGGAATACTCCCACAGGCTATACGTCGGAAAGCGTGTCTTCCGTAACTATTGACGGCAAAGTAAAAAAGGCCTTTAAGCTTAAGCTGATTCCGGAAGAGGGAAAGCTGGTCAGGCTGATTTACGAAAAATTTTTAGAAACAGGATCATTGACCCAGACAGAGACATATTTGCTTCAAAACGGCCATAAGACAAAATACGGCCGTCAGTTCAGCCGTTTTGCCATAAAGGGCATATTAACCAATCCCGTCTATATGGCAGCGGATCAGGAGGCTTATGAATATTTGCTGAAAAAAAAGGTGGACCTGTTTGCAGAAAAAGAAGCTTTTGACGGAAGCCATGGGGTGATCGCCTATAACCGCACCCTTCAAAAGGCCGGAAAAACCCACGAAATGAAGGATATGAAAGAATGGATTGTGGCGGTTGGGAAACATGAGGGCATCATTCCAGGCTCCATGTGGGTCAGCGTCCAGCTTCTGCTGGAACAAAACAAATCAAAAAATTACAGGAAGCCCCGCAGCAATGTAGCCCTGTTGTCAGGGATCCTTTTTTGCGGAGGCTGCGGCGATTATATGCGTCCAAAGCTGTCTGGCCGGTACAATGACCAGGGGGAGCAGATTTATTCGTATTTATGTACTATAAAGGAAAAAAGCCGTATGAAATGCTGCGGAATGAAGAATGTAAACGGCAATATGCTGGATCAGATGGTTCTTGAGGAAATCAAAAAGCTATCGGAGGATCATGAAGAATTTCAAAAACAGCTGTGCCGCAGCAAAAGGGCAGTGGAAGAGAGCAGGCAGGAACTGGAATGGGACATATCCCGTTTAAAGGAGGAGCTTAGGAATGCCGAAGGAGAAATCACAGGGCTGGTGGCTGCTCTTGGGAAAGCCGGGGGCACTGGGGCGGAAGAATACATCATAAGGCAGATTGACAGTCTGGATAAAAGGAGAGAGGAAATAAAGCAGCGGATATGGACACTTTCCCAGGCTGCCGGAAGCAATGAGCTTTCCGGCCCGGAGTTTCAGCTTTTAAAGCAGACCCTGTCTTCATTTGGAAATGTAATCGACCTTATGGATGTGCGGCAGAAACGGGCGGCAGTCCGGACCTTTGTGGATAAGGTCATATGGGATGGAGAGAATGTCCATCTGTACTTATTTGGCTCAAAGGACTCTTAAGCCTCAGGAGCCGTAAGGTGACTATAGCAAATGAAATCCTAATGCTTCTTCGTGCAAATAAAAAATATTCAAAAGAAGTTTCTCTGTTTGAACCGATCGGCGTAGACAAGGATGGAGAGACTGTAAGCCTTGTAGATGTCATTGAAATGGAAAATAAGGAGACACTGGAAACCATTATTTTAAAGCAGGATATTAAAGAACTGTATGAAGCCTTTGACAGCTGCTTGAAGGACAATGAAAAAACCATTATCGGAATGAGGTACGGGCTTCATGGAGGAAAGGAATACACCCAGAGGGAGATTGCGGACGTTATGGGAATATCCAGGTCCTATGTATCCCGGCTGGAAAAAAAGGCTTTGGAGCGGTTAAGAGACGAACTTAAAAAGAATAGTATTTAAGAAATAGAATCATGTAAGATATAAGTGCATAAAATTTTGTTGTTTTTAGAAAAACCGGTATTGATCCATTTTTGATGGTTGAGAAGAGTGAAAAGTCTGGGAGGCCCGATCAACAGGGCGTTCCGGACTTCTTTGCTGTTACGAAAAAGTGCGTGGTTTCCGATTCAGAACTGACAGCCAGTTCTGGATCGGAAACCTTCATGGGGGACAACCGCAGTCGGAGGAGCCTGATACCGTCCTGTTCAGCCGTGGTTGCTGCAGTTTGAAATTAATATGGTTGACAAAAAAACGAAATCATAATAATATGTTAAGAAGGATATTCCATACTAAACATATATGTATAATCCAATATGAGGAATACATGCAGTGCGCAGGATAAGTATCTGAGAAAATTTTTTTTATTTTAGGAGGACGGCAATTATGAAAAAAATAGTCTTTCAAAAACTACATAAGGTAATTGGGGCCATGCTGGTTTTTGTGATGGTGGTATCCCTTGCGGCCTGTGCAAAGCCAGATTCCGGTCCCGGAACTGAGAATCCGGCAAAGGAAAACAAGACAGAGGATAATTCCGCAAAGGGTGAGAGTGGAGAGGATAAGATCGTAAACATCGGAATGACTGATTCTATCAGCAGCGTAAACCCATTGTTGATGGATGCGACTGAGATCATGAAGACCTCCACTGCAATGGAATTCCTGCCTCTTGTTGAATTAAGCGGCAATCTGGAGTTTGAGGGAATGCTGGCTTCTTCCATAACCACAGAGGACAATATTCATTTCACAGTGAATATTGATCCGAACGCAAGCTGGTCTGACGGTCAGCCTGTAACTGCAGACGATGTGGTTTACACCGTTCTTAAGCTGTCAAGTCCCATCCGTGCCAATGCAAGCATGGCGCTTTATGCCATTGAAGGCGTGGGCGACGATGGCTTTTCAGAGGAAGGGGCGACGGAAATATCCGGCGTTAAGGCAATTGACAGTAAAACCGTCCAATTTACGACCAAGTATCAGATGGCTCTTACCACATTCCAGAATACTTATGGACGTTATATACTGACGCTGCCCAAGCATGTTCTGGAGAGCGTATCAGATGAAGATCTGGCAGGCTATGACTGGTTCAACGCTCCCACAGTAGTTAACGGTCCCTACCGTATCACTTCCGTTGATTTGCAGCATTATGTGTCTTATGAGGCAAATGATAAATACTGGAAGGGAATTCCTAAGATTAACCGGTTAAATATCAAGATCGTACCTGCGGCACAATTGCTGACCGGGCTGCAGTCAGGAGAGATTGACTTTGTACAGCAGACCACCGGCGGCGTTCTGCAGGAGGATTATGCCAGCGTGGAAGCCCTTGAGAATGTAACGGTAAACTATGGCGCTCCTGTCACAAATCAGTCGATCTTCTTTAATACTACCACAGTAACGGATCCCCGTATACGTCAGGCGATTCTTTATGGGATTGACCGCCCATCCATCATAACAGGGCTTTTAAACGGAAAAGGTGAAGTGGTTGACGGCTTCCTGTCCAGTGCGGGACCTTTCTATGATGCAAGCCTGACCCCTACTGCGTATAATCCGGAAAAAGCCAGGGAGTTGGTTGCCCAGGCAGTTGCGGACGGCTGGGATGCTTCAAGAATATTGAACTTCTATGTAAACAGCGGAGATACCACGTTCTGTCAGGCCGCAGACTATATTGCTGCGAAGCTGCAGGAAATCGGAATCAAGATTCAGGTAACAACCGTGGACTTATCCAGCTTAATGACTAAGGCTGGAAGCAAGGATTTTGATTTGCTGGCAGTGCAGTATACCTATGCTCCCGTAGATCCATATCCGGACATTAACTGGTTATTATCTTCCGACGGTTGGACCGGCTACGTAAATGATACCGTAACCCAGGCACTGGCGGCGACTCAGGTTACCAGTGATGTGAAAGAAATCAGAGAGCAATATCTTAAGATCGATACCGTCATGCAGCAGGAGGTTCCCATGATCTCTGCCTATATCATAAGCGCAATCGGGGCTGTGAATAAAAGGGTGGTGAATGCGACGCCTGATGTGTATGGTTCTTTTAATAACATTCACCAATGGGATGTGACACAATGATTCCGCTGCTGAAAGTAGATGCGCTGGAAATGGCGTTTTCCACCGTTGCCGGAGATATCAAATGCATAGACAGGGTCAGCCTTGATGTAAATCAAGGCGAGATCCTGTGTATCGTTGGAGAATCAGGCTCAGGCAAGAGTGTCACGCTTTTGTCAGTCATGGGCTTGCTTGGAGAAAATGGTAAAATCACCGGAGGAAGGGTCATCTTTGACGGACAGGAATTGTTGGGATTGTCGGAGAAGGAATATGACCGGATCCGCGGTAGTGAGATGACTATGATCTTTCAGGACGCCATGGCCAGCTTAAATCCGCTATTCACCATTGGGAATCAGATCATGGAAACCATGCGCATACATTTAAATTTGGACAGGAAAACAGCGAAGGAACGGGCAGAGCTCCTCCTGGATAAGGTAGGACTGCCGGATCCTTCTTCTATTATGAATAAGTATCCCCATACACTGTCAGGCGGAATGCAGCAAAGGGTAATGATCGCCATGGCGCTTGCCTGTAATCCGAAGCTTCTCATTGCAGATGAGCCCACTACTGCATTGGATGTCACAATTCAGGCACAGATTATGGAACTCTTAAGGAGCTTACGGAAAGAGCTTCATATGTCAATCATTTTAATTACCCATGACATGGGACTTGTAGCTGAAATGGCGGACCGGGTCATGGTTATGTACGCCGGGCAGATTGTAGAGGAAGCAGACGTCCATGATTTATTTAAAAACCCGGGGCACCCTTATACACAGGCGCTGCTGAATTCCATTCCCAGTATCAGAGATAAAGAAGAGAGAGAACTGTTGACGATTGAGGGCACTGTTCCTGAACATTACGGGGAGATCATTGGCTGCCGCTTTTCAAACCGCTGCCCTTATGCTGCCGACGGCTGTGATTTGGAGCAAAGGCTGGTTGAAATAGAAGAAAGTCACGGAATAAGATGCTGGCGGAGGTCTCAGATCCGGGAGAGGAAGACGCAAACGTCAGGAGGGAATTAGCACATGCAAAAGGAAAGACAGCCTCTGGCAGAGATAAAGGGATTGAAAAAATATTATCCGGTCCGTGACGGTATTATTCCCCATACGGTTGGGCTGATCCATGCTGTGAACGGAGTGGATTTTGAACTGTATCAGGGAGAAACGCTGGGACTGGTAGGTGAATCCGGCTGTGGAAAATCCACCATTGGGCGTCAGCTGGCAGCATTGGAAATCCCTACAGAGGGCAGTATTGTCTATGAAGGCTATCCGTTCACGGACCGGACGGCAGCCGGAATGAGACGAATCCGTACCCAGATCCAGATGGTGTTTCAAGACCCTTATACCTCCCTTAATCCGAAAAAGCGTATTTTTGATACCTTATCCTATCCAATGCTGTATCATGGCGTCAGTACAAGACAGAATATCCATAGGGAGGTTGACCGCCTGCTTGACATGGTAGGGCTTCCGAAAAACTCCAAGGGGCGTTATCCCCATGAGTTCTCTGGCGGCCAACGGCAAAGGATCGGGATCGCAAGAGCGCTGTCTCTTAACCCCAGGCTGGTCGTCTGCGATGAGCCGGTCAGCGCCCTGGACGTATCAATACAGGCTCAAATTCTCAACCTGCTTCGTGATTTGCAAAGGGAGCTGAAGCTTACCTATCTGTTTATCGGACACGGTCTGGATGCGGTTAAATACATCAGTGACCGCATTGCCGTCATGTATCTTGGAAAAATTGTGGAGCTTGCAGATGCAAAGGAACTGTTTGAGAATCCGGTGCATCCTTACACCCAGGCATTATGCAGTGCCGCACCCATTCCCGATCCCGATGCCAGAGGAAGGAAACGAGTGATTTTGCAGGGAGAACTGCCTTCCAATAAGAATATGCCTTCCGGCTGTTATTTTCATAGCCGGTGTCCCTATGCTATTGAGGAATGCAAACGAGCCGAGTCGGCCTTAATCCCGATCCAGCCAGGAAGCGGGCATTTAGCAGCCTGCCCGGTGCTGACCCTGGGGGAACGGCCAAAGGAGGCAGCAGATGCTTAAATATATTATCAAGCGTATTCTTATTGCTATCCCGGTCCTGATTGGCATAACCATCATTGATTTTCTGATCATGACAATGGTGGGAAGTCCATTGGAACTGCTCCAGGGACCCAGAGTGTCCCAGGCAGCCATTGAAACCAAAAGAATTGCCTTAGGTCTTCAGCAGCCTGTCTATGTACAATACTGGATCTGGCTGACCAATCTTTTGCAGGGTAATATGGGATATTCTATAAAGAGTTTTCAGCCGGTAAGCCAAATGATTAAAACCTATATCGGACCAACTTTGCTGCTGATGTCTGTCTCGTTATTTGTCAGCATGCTGATTGCGGTACCTGCAGGAATTTATAGTGCGGTCCACAAGTATACGCCGCAGGACTATACTGTAGTTACGCTTTCCTTCCTGGGAAGCAGTGTTCCCGGATTTTTTCTGGCATTGGTGCTGATCTATCTTTTTACCGTCAGGCTTGGCTGGCTGCCCTCCAGCGGTATGTATACCCTGGGAGCGGAGAAAAGTGCCTTAGACGTCATCAGGCATATGATCATGCCTGTGATTGTATTGGCGACCTCCATGGCCGGAACCAATATCCGTTATATCCGAAGCGCCATGCTTGAAATACTCCGGAAGGATTATCTGCGAACGGCGAGGGCAAAGGGAATTGGACGCTTTCTGGTGATTAATAAACATGCGCTTCGTAATGCATTAATTCCGGTCATTACCATATTCGGAATGCATATACCGATCTTGTTTGGCGGTGCCATCATCATTGAACAGGTATTTTCCTGGCCTGGACTTGGCATGATGACCATGAGTGCAATTATCAGCAGAGATTATCCGGTCATTATGGGCGTCTGTCTGATGTCCGCCATTGTTGTTCTGGTGGCAAACCTGCTGACAGATGTCATCTACGCACTGGTAGATCCGACAATAACGTATTAAAAGCAGGAGAAAATCAATGAATAAAGATAACACAATAATCAGTGAAGATAATACATACCGCAATACGGTAATGAGGCGGTTCTTAAAACACAAACTGGCTGTGGCCAGTGCCGTATTCCTGGCTATGATTCTCTTATGTGCGCTGCTCGCTCCGGTTCTTTCGCCTTATGACCCGGATAAGGTGGTGGGCGGATTCAGCGATCCGCCTTCAATAAAACATCTGCTTGGAACCGACCAGGTAGGAAGGGATGTATTAAGCAGAATGCTTTATGCCGTGAGAATCTCACTGTTGGTAGGGTTTGCCGCTACTGCAGTGTCCACGGCCATTGGTGTGGTCCTGGGCCTGGTATCCGGGTTCTTCGGAGGAATCCTGGATATGGTCATCATGCGTTTTACTGATATGGTCATGTCCTTTCCCTATATCTTGCTTGTATTGGTTTCCGCCGCTATATTTCGGCCGGGCCTTTTAAATATTATATTGATTCTCGGGTTTGTTGATTGGCCCGGAATTGCCCGGCTGGTGAGAGGAAATGTTCTATCCATACGGGAGATGAATTTTATTCAGGGGGACCGGGTCGCAGGAATGCCAAAGCGTTATATCCTGTTTTCTGAGATACTTCCCAATACGGTCGCGCCAATTCTGGTATATGCGACCTCCGTGATCGCCATATCGATGTTGGATGAAGCAGCCCTAAGCTTTCTGGGTATGGGAATTCAACCGCCTCAGTCCAGCCTTGGCAACATGCTAAACGGGGCCCAATCCATCTCCATCCTCACATCCAAGCCATGGCTGTGGGTGCCTCCGGGACTGATGATCATATTACTGGTTGTCAGCATTAATTTTATTGGTGATGCTTTAAGAGATGCCTTCGATCCTTCGGGAAATTAATTGATAAGGCTTTTTGTAATTCAATATTTATTTTGAAATCAAAGAAAAATGTGAACAACTTACTGCTCCTTAGGAACCGGAAGGTTATTTTTAGACTGAAAAGTTGAGGATTTATAAAAAAATACATAAAAAAGTATAAAATTTTGTTGACTTTTTTGAAAAAAACTGATATAGTTTAAGTAAGGATAAATATTAAGTGGGTTGTTACTGGAAAGCAGGCAAAACCAATTTTGATTATGGAAAATGGAATTCTATTTTCGTGGTCAAGGTTGGTTTTTTATTTTATAGGATGGGACATTGTATGAAAATTGACAAAATCATCAATAACAATATTGTCAGTGCGCTGGAGCCGGATGGAAAAGAAGTTATCGTCATGGGCAGGGGGATCGGCTTTGGCATGAAGCCGGGAAAAAGTATCCCGGAAGGTACAGTTGAAAAAGTATTCCGTCTGGACAGCCAGAACAATGTTGACAAATTCAAAGAATTGCTGGTGAACCTTCCCCTTGAGCACATCCAGGTTTCTACGGAAATCATTAATTATGCAAAAAGCGTATTAAACAGGAGCCTTAATCAAAACATATACATAACGCTGACGGACCACATTAATTTTGCCATTCACCGCTTTAAGGAGAAGATGAAATTTTCAAATCCTCTGCTTAACGAGATAAAGACCTTTTACAAAGAGGAATACTTGATCGGTGAATACGCCATTGCTTTGATTGAGCGCAGGATCGGCATATCCCTTCCAGTGGATGAGGCGGGGTTCATTGCGTTCCATATTGTCAATGCAGAATTTAATACTGCCATGCGGGATACCATAGACATCACGAACCTGATTCAGAACACCGTAGGGATCGTGAAGGAGTATTTTTCAATGGAGCCTGACGAAACTTCATTGAATTATCAACGGTTTGTCACCCATTTAAGGTTCCTGGCGCAAAGAATCGTTACAAAAGAGCTGTTAGACAGCGGGAATGGCGAATTTAACCATTTGATATCCCAGATGTATCCGGAAGAATACGGGTGCAGTTTAAAAATCAAGGATTATATAATGGAAACGTACCATCACGATGTAACAGAAGAGGAAACCGCATATCTGGCGGTCCACATCAAAAGAATGAGGCTGTAAATGAAAGGAGAATTTTTTGTATGTTTGATTCATTAAAGAAAATTTTTGGGGGAAGTGGTGAAAAAGAAAGGGAAAAAATTCTGTCACCGGTTGAAGGAACAGCCGTCCCCTTAAGCGAAGTGAATGATCCCACCTTTAGCCAGGAGATTCTGGGAAAGGGAGTTGCCATTATTCCGGCAAAAGGAAGAATTGTTGCACCTGCTGACGGAATTTTAACAGTAGTATTTGAGACAAAGCATGCGATCAGCATTACGACTCCGGGAGGCGCTGAGATCATTGTCCATGTGGGGCTTGATACGGTGAATTTAAAGGGAGAACATTACACTGCTTATAAAAAGCAGGGAGACAAAGTGAAAGCAGGGGAGCTTCTTTTGGAATTTGATATGGCAGCCATAAAGGAGGCCGGATATGAAGTGATCACTCCGGTCATCGTATGCAATACGCCGAATTATCCGGATATGGTATGTCATACAGGGATGCAGGTAAAAGAGTTGGAACCAATCATCGAATTGTAGGTATTTAAATGAGGGAGTATTTGTATGAATTAAAAGATCCCATGGGACTTCATGCCAGGCCGGCTTCCCTGATTTTCATGGAAGCGAGAAAGTATTCCTGCAGCATAGAAGCCCAATGGGAATCAGACAAAGCGGACTGCAAAAGCCTTCTGGGATTAATGGGGCTGGGAGTCACAGAAGGCAGTATGATCCGGTTCCGGTTTAATGGAGCGGATGAGGATGCGGCCATAACCGCCATCCGTACCGTTTTGGAAAAAATTTGATCTGAACCTGCATGGTGCAGGTATGGATAAAATATGTCCGGCAGGACAAAAAGAAAGGGGTTTCTTTATTATGATGAAGTATTTGCAAAAACTAGGTAAATCATTGATGCTTCCGGTGGCATGTTTGCCTGCGGCTGGTATCCTGATGGGGATTGGTTACTGGATTGACCCCACCGGCTGGGGAGCAAACAGTGCCGTTGCAGCCTTTTTGATTAAGGCAGGAGGCGCCATCATTGATAACATGGCAGTTCTGTTTGCAATCGGTGTTGGCGTTGGTATGGCAGATGACCATGAGGGTACTTCCGCACTGGCTGCCATCGTTTCCTGGCTGATGATTCAGACCATTCTTTCACCTGGCGTAGTCGGCATGTTAAAAGGCATCGATGTCAGTGAAGTGAATCCGGCTTTCAGCAAGATCGGAAATCAGTTTATCGGTATCGTGTCCGGTATCATCGGTTCCAGCTGCTATAATAAGTTTAAAAACACCAAGCTGCCCGATGCCCTGGCATTCTTCAGCGGCAAACGGTCTGTTGCCATTGTAACTGCTCTTGTTTCTCTGGTAGCCTGCCTTGTTTTATTCTTCATATGGCCGGTTGTATATTCCGGACTGGTAGCATTTGGTAAAGGCATCCTGGGCCTTGGCGCTGTAGGAGCAGGTATTTACGGTTTCTTCAACCGTCTTCTGATTCCGGTAGGTCTTCACCACGCACTGAATTCCGTATTCTGGTTTGACGTTGCAGGTGTAAACGACCTTGGTAATTTCTGGTCAGGAAATGGTGTTCTGGGCCAGACTGGTCAGTACATGACAGGTTTCTTCCCGGTAATGATGTTCGGTCTTCCGGCCGCAGCTTTGGCTATGTATCATACCGCAAAACCTGGTAAAAAGAAAAATGCTTATGGTTTATTGCTTGCAGCAGCAGTATGCTCCTTCTTTACAGGAGTAACAGAACCTCTGGAATTCGCTTTCATGTTCCTTGCACCAGGCCTTTACTTAATCCATGCAATTTTAACCGGTATTTCTTTAATAATCTGCTCCCTGCTTCCCGTACGTGCAGGCTTTAACTTCAGCGCAGGTTTCGTTGACTGGTTCTTGAGCTTTAAGGCTCCAATGGCTGTAAATCCGCTGCTTATTATCCCGCTGGGCCTTGTTTATGCGGCTATTTACTACTTCGTATTCCGCTTTGCAATCTTAAAGTTTAACTTTAAGACTCCGGGACGGGAAGATGATGATATGGATGAAAACACAATCACTCTCTCCAATAATAACTATACCGCTGTTGCTGCCATCATTCTGGAAGGACTTGGCGGTAAGGAGAACATCACCAGCGTTGATAACTGTATCACAAGATTGAGACTTGAGATCAAGGATTATACTCTGGTGGACGAAAAGAAGATCAAATCTTCAGGTGTTGCAGGTGTCATCAGACCGGGCAAGACCAGCGTACAGGTCATCGTAGGACCTCAGGTGCAGTTTGTGGCAGATGAATTTAATAAGCTGCGCAGGTAAATGAATGAACATAAAAGCAGGGGCGTGTTGATGCCCCTGCTTTTTCAGTCTTTTTAGTATGCAGATGGAACAGGGGACAAAGAGTAAAAGGAGTGAGGCTTTAAAAATCCCATGCTCTTTAGGGGGCCAAAAGAGACTTGGGTGAATATATTAAAATAAAAAGGTAAGTTCGACAGGATATGCGTGATATATTGATTCTTGTGCTGGCACTTAGCACCGACACCTTTGTTGCCAGCATTGCCTATGGGGCAAACCGTCTGAAGATTTCGTGGGGAAAGGTGATTGCGGTCAATGGGATCTGCAGCGGCTGCCTGGGGGCTGCCCTAGTATTAGGAAGCATGATCAGCGGATTGGTGCCGGAAAGTTTTGCAAAGGGAGCGGCATTTTCCTGCCTGTTTCTTCTGGGAGTAATAAAGCTTCTGGATTATACCATAAAAAAATATATCAACAGCCATGTGAATATTCACAAGGATCTGACGTTTTCTATTTCAGGACTGAGCATCATCATAAATATTTACGGAAATCCCATGGCAGCGGACTGGGACCATTCCAAATCCCTTTCCTGGAAGGAAACCATCATGTTTTCTCTGGCCATGTCTTTGGACAGTCTGGTAGCCGGAGCCTTGTCAGGATTCTTGATGATATCTCCGGGGCTTACGGCACTTACCGCTCTGGTTGTGGGAACTGCCGTCATGTACATGGGCCTGTTTCTGGGACGTAAGCTTGCTGCACTAAAGGGCTGGGATTTAACCTGGGTCAGCGGCATACTGTTTTTGTTCCTGGCATTTGGGAAGTTGTGACCAGCTGATGGAAAATGGGGTGACGCTCTTTTAAATGGGTTGCACCCCATTTTTAAATGAGGTATAATCGTTATCAAAAAACAGGAGCAATCATTTATGCAGTTTACTATTCCACATTATTATAATAAATTCCGCTGTGTGGCAGGGAAGTGTCCGGATACCTGCTGTGCAGGCTGGGCCATTATGATCGATGATCTCACAAAAAAGCGGTATCGGCTGCAAAAAGATGCCTTCGGCAGGAGGCTCCATCATTCTATTGACTGGAAAAATGGCTCCTTTAAGCAGTGCGGCCGCCGGTGTGCCTTTTTAAATGAGGACAATCTATGTGATATCTACCGGGAGGCCGGGCCGGGAATGCTTTGCAAAACCTGCCGGGATTATCCAAGGCATACGGAGGAATATGAAGGAGTCAGGGAAATCTCCTTGTCATTGTCCTGCGAAGAGGCGGCAGGGCTGATCCTTGGCTGTGAAGAGCCTGTACGCTTTCTTACAAAGGAAGATGAGAGAGAGGAGTCCTACCTGGATTTTGATATCTTTTTCTTTACAAAGCTTATGGATGCAAGGGAACTGATGGTTTCTATCCTGCAGAACCGGGATATAGACTGCCGTCTGCGCATTGCTATGGCGTTGGGTTTTTCTCATGATATGCAAAGGAGGATCCGCCAGGAAAAGCTTTCTCAGTTGGATGATTTGATGGAGCGGTATCAGGGAGCGGCCGGAGCGGAGCTTGCGGAAAAGAAGATGGCTGTCCGCAGGTTGAGCGGCAGGATGCGGTATGAAAAAATGAAGGAATGGTTTTCTCTCTTTGGAAAGCTTGAAGTGCTTAATCAGGACTGGCCTCAATACATGGGGAGCCTTAAAAAGATATTATTTGATGCCGGAGCGGAAAGCTATGAGGAAAACAGAAAGGCATTTGACCGGTATTTAATGGAAGAAGAGGGCAGGAAACGCCAATGGGAGCGGTGGAGCGAACAGCTTATGGTGTACTTTATCTTTACCTATTTCTGCGGAGCCGTTTATGACGGCCATCCCTATGCAAAGACAAAGCTTGCGGCAGTGAGCACCCTTCTCATTCAGGAAATGGCTCAGGCAGCTTTTAAAAGAAATGAAGGCAGGCTGGATTTTAAGGAATTTGTTCATTTGGCCCACTGGTTTTCCAGAGAGGTGGAGCATTCGGATGAGAATCTCAATGAACTGGAGAAAATATTCCGTTCTGATAAAAGCTTTGGCCTGGAAGAAATCTTATGGCTGCTATAGGAGATTAGAAGAAAGAAACGGCGATTGCCGGAATGATTCAGGGTTTTACAGACCGGAATCGTTCCGGCAATCTTTCTTCCCCGATTTTCTCAAACCAGAATTAACCGGCAAATCACCTGTATTTACCTGATTCCCCGCCTGGACATAAGTCGTATTCAATATCATAAGTGCCTGTATTTTGCTTATAAGAAATTAGAGAACACGGAAGCAAATATAACGGTGCATAATCCGGAGGTTGCAATGGCAAGGCTGCTCATGGCTCCTTCGATTTCCCCCATTTCCATGGCTTTCGTGGTCCCCATGGCATGGGAGGCGGAACCAATGGCAATGCCTTTGGCAATTGGCTCCGTAATTTTAAATGCTCTGCATACGGCTTCCGCAATGATGCTTCCCTGGATTCCGGTGACAATAATGCTGGCAACCGTAATGGTCACATATCCCTTCATTTCTTCTGAAATGCCCATTGCAATGGCAGTGGTAATGGATTTAGGCAAAAAGGTAACGTACTCCTGGTGATTTAAACCAAAGATAAGGGCCAGAAGCAGTACGGTGGACATTGTGGACAGAACTCCGGTCAGGGTCCCGGCTATAATGGCTCTGGAATGCTTCTTAAGCAGCTCCAGCTGGCGGTAAAGGGGGACTGCCAGGCAAATGGTAGCCGGGGTCAGAAGATAGCTGATGTAATTGGCGCTTTTGTTGTACACCTCATAATCAATATGAAATGCGGATAAAAATGCCATGACAATGCAAATGGATATCAAAAGAGGATTGAAAAGGGCCCATTTGAATCGTTTCTTCAAACGGAGTCCAACTTCATAGCCTAACAGGCTCAGCACTGCGCCAAAAAACAAAAAATCACTTACTGCATTACTCATTTTTTTCTGCCTTTCTGTTACTGTCGTTTTTTATGAAAAACTGAGTCACCTTTCCGGTGATCACCATGACGATGACCGTGGAAACCAGGTTGATCACCAGAAATGGGATTAAAATAGGCCGAAGGACTCCCCAGGAATCCAAAAGTCCGACGGCTGCCGGAATAAACATCAATGGCATGATATCAATAAGAAATATGCTGGCGTCCTCAACTGCTTCCAATGGGATCCATCGTTTTTTTAACCCAATCAGCATGATCAGCAGACCATAAATGCTTGCAGGCACCGGAAGGGGAATAAACAGGTGTATGATCTCTCCGGCCAGGGATATGAAAAGAATAATAGTGAATTGTCTGATGTATTTCATTACAAAGCCTCCTTAGTTTCCTTCCTGGTTTTCAACTATGGTTTATCCTAAACTTAATTGCGTGTCTTGTCAAATGGTTTTATTAATATGATCTATTTTTTATTGGCAAATTAAGGGCTTCAGGATATAATAAGAGCATGAATAAAAAAGGAGCAAAGAAGCATAATGGCTGGCATAGAATTTGGCATTTTATATTTTTTACAATCATTACATACTCCCTGGCTGGATGTGTTTATGAAGGAGATAACCGGTCTGGGTGACAGCGGAATTTTTTGGATCATTACCGGCATTGTTTTACTGTGCTTTAAAAAGACAAGAGTCGCGGGTTTCTGCGTTATTTTGTCCCTGGCAGTCGGATTTTTGATGGGAAATATGATTCTTAAGAATCTGGTTGCAAGAGAACGGCCCTGTTGGATTGATACCAGTATCCCCCTTCTGATCAGGAACCCAAAGGATTATTCTTTCCCTTCCGGGCATACCCTGGCTTCCTTTGAAGGAGCCGTGAGCATCTGGCTTTATAACCGGAAATGGGGAACTGCCTCTCTGGTTCTGGCAGTGCTCATCAGTTTTTCCAGGCTGTATCTGTTTGTCCATTTCCCGACTGATGTGCTGGGAGGGCTGTTTCTGGGCATTTTAATCGCTGTTCTGGTTCACTGGGCGGTGGAGAGAGGAGGAATTTCTAAAAAAAATACTTGCTTTCCCTGGAATCTGTGATATACTGATGGCGTTACAAAATACAATATTATAAATCGCAGAGTAGACCCGTGTGCGTTAAGTGCCGGCTGAACAGGGAGTTGTCAGCTGGACGAAAAGATTTTCTTGCGGTACACCGGTCGCATCCCGCTGCATCAGAAGATAGGAATAATATCTCCGGTTGTAGTTTGAGGTCTGCAAAGGAGGTATTTTTTATGAAAAAATTCGTCACTTTGTTCACCGATTCTTACAGAGAACTGAAATCTGTAAGTACCATCACCACGTCTGCCATGTTTGGCGCAGTAGCAATTGTCTTAGGCATGTTTTCCATTAACATGGGAAATTACATCCGGATCAGTTTTTCTTCCATTCCAAACGGAATCGTTTCGTATCTGTTTGGTCCGGTAGTAGGAGGTCTGTTTTCCGGAAGCATGGATGTGCTTAAATACTTGTTAAAGCCTACGGGTGCATTTTTCCCGGG